>DINC01000095.1:7579-11414 GCA_002425885.1 Spirochaetia bacterium UBA5550
TATATTAAGATTATGATATTTTCAACCTTTTTATTTCAGAGTTCCGATCTTTTCTCCCACTTTAACTTTCTGGCCGTATTTAAGCCTGGAGAAATCGACCATCCCCTTTTCAAAGAGAATTATTACTGTTGAGCCCAGGTTAAAAGTCCCTATCTCTTCACCTCTTTTTACAGCTTTATGCTCCTCTTTTGCATAGAACTTTTCGTATCTTTTCCCGAATAGCCTGTTTGTTACAGCATCATCGTAGGCAAGGGATATTTTTCCAACGTTCATTGCACCGATTTTGCACACAGCCACATACCCTTTTGAAGTTTTTATATAAGTGATAAGCCTTTCATTAAGAGAGAAGAGATCCGGCAGGCCGTTTACCATAAATTCCTGTACTGTGTATAACTTACCCGGGATGTTGAAAAAACCTGTTATCTTTCCGTCAACAGGGGAGTGGATTCTGTGATAATCTCCCGGTGAAAGGTAGAGTGTGATGAATTTCCCGCCGATAAATTTTTCCGCTTCAGGGGAGGGTATTAGATCTCTTACAGAATAGGTAATCCCCTTTGCCTGCATAATCCGTTCTTTTGTGATTGTGCCGAACTGATCCACTCTGGAATCAGTTGTTGCAACAACTGAACCGGCGCTTTTATCAATTTTACGGGCCCCTTTTTTAAGCTCTCTTGTAAAGAAAAGGTTCAGGTTGCGGAATCCCTCTTCAGGGGTCACCGCCTCTTCAAGTATAACGCCATATTTTTTACAGTACCAGTCTATAATTCCATTCATAATGCCGGAGGGGAGTGGTATAAGCGCTAACCATCCGAATACCATTGAGAGCATGCTTGTGGGTATGATTTTAAACATAAAAATTTTAAATCCAGTCATTTATCCTCCGGGATCAGACAATTATCAGTTTTAAGGGATTATTACCTTAAATAAGAAACCTGCAACATTTCAAGAAAAATTTTAAATTGACATATATTAAANNTTCTTTTAATAGTAAAAATTTGCAGTTTAAACAATCATCCGTTTGCGGCTGAAATTGAATAATAAATCGAGGGGCTGAATATGTCTGATAAAACAAATCTTAAAGCAATCGATCCTGAAGTATACGATATACTCAAGGCTGAGGACAAAAGGCAGGAGGATAATCTTATCATGATAGCCTCCGAAAACTATGTATCAAGAGGGGTGCTGGAGGCTTCTTCATCAACTCTTACAAATAAATACGCAGAGGGGTATCCCGGCAAGAGATACTACAATGGATGTGCCCATGCAGATCAGGTTGAAGCACTTGCTATTGAAAGGATTAAAAAACTCTTCAATGCGCAGTCAGCCAATGTTCAGCCTCATTCAGGTGCACAGGCGAATATGGCTGTAATGATGTCTCTGCTTGATGCAGGTGATACTTATATAGGGATGAACCTTTCACATGGGGGGCACCTTTCACACGGATCACCTGTAAATTTTTCAGGGAAATATTTCAATGTTATTGCTTACGGAGTCAGAGAGGACAACAACCTCATCGACTACGATGCCCTTGCAAAGCTTGCAAAGGAGCATAAGCCGAAACTCATCATAGCAGGTGCATCTGCCTACCCGAGGACAATTGATTTCAATAAATTTAAAGAGATTGCTGACAGCGTTGGTGCGAAGCTTATGGCTGATATAGCTCACATAGCCGGTCTTGTGGCAGCAGGGGAGCATCCCACTCCTGTAAATATTGCTGATTATGTGACCATGACTACTCATAAAACGCTTCGCGGGCCCAGGGGTGGAGTAATTCTTGCTAATGCTGAATATGAAGCAAGTATAAACAAGTTTATGTTCCCAGGCACACAGGGGGGGCCGCTTATGCATACAATAGCTTCAAAAGCTGTTTCTTTCAAAGAGGCGCTTCAGCCTGAGTTCAAAACATACCAGCAGCAGATTGTGAAAAACGCAAAAGCACTTGCAGAAGCTTTACTCTCCGGCGGATTTAAACTTGTATCAGGGGGAACAGATAATCACCTGATTCTCATTGACCTCCGCAATAAAAATGTCACAGGTAAAGACGCGGCAAACAGACTTGATGAAGCCGGAATTACATGCAACAAAAATGGAGTACCCTTTGATGATAAATCCCCCTTCGTAACAAGCGGGATCAGGTTAGGGAGCCCGGCTCTTACAACAAGGGGGCTTAAAGAGGATGATTTCAGGAGAATCGGGAAACTGATTACTATGACTATTGATAATATGGCAGATGATTCTGTGCTTGTGAAGGTGAGAAGTGAGGTTGCTGAAATATGCAAAGCCTATCCCACGGATTTTCTCAGGGTCTGAGAGATGCTTTTTAGCGGAAGTGTGAAGATAATACAAATAACCGCTGCCCTTTTCAGTGCAGCGGTTATTTTTTCAGGATGTGCAGGGGAGGTGCCTGTTACTGATTCAGTAAGGTTTGCTCTTTTCGGGAACACGGCTCCTGCTTCACCCTTTTCCGGTTTTACACCTGCACTGGACTTTGTAATCAGCAGCATCGAGTCTGAAAAGCCTGCTGTAATAATTCACACAGGTGATGCGATTTACGGCGGTTCAGAGCCTGACGGAATTAATGAAAGAGACGTACGGAGACAGTATAAAATTTTTTTTGAAGCAATGAAAAATTTTCATTTCGCGTATTATACTATTGCCGGGGATCGTGATCTTTTTAACGGGAATTCCTCCATTTATGAGGAGTATTCCGGGAGGAGGAGATGGTATTCATTCAATTACGGTTCCATGCATTTTATAGCTCTCGATACTTCCATTGCGGATGATAAATTCATTGATTCTCCCCAAATGGATTGGCTGAAGAGGGATCTGAAGGCCTTCAGCAGTTCAAATGCGGTTTTTATTTTAATGCACAGGCCATTTCTCTCCACCAGGAAAAAGGGTGTTTTGTACCCGGTTCCTGAGGAACTTCATAAATTATTTGCTGATTTCAGGGTGAAAGCTGTTTTTTCCGGCGGAGATACTTCGTACAGCTCGTCAGTTTACGATTCTGTAAGGTATATACAGGCCGGGTGTTCAGGTTTCATAGATGAAAAGGAAAACCGGAGAACAAACCAGTACTATATTGTGAATTATTTGAATGGGGAGTTTGATATAAAGCCCGGCAAAGCAGGTTTTGCCGGAAAGAATTAAAGCGGGGGACGATATGTCAGCAGTACAGGAATTCAACACTCTTGAAGAATTTATAGGTGAAATGAAAAAACTTGATATTACAAAGATAGCTTTTTCGGAGGTAAATGAGAGAAGGGCTGAGCAGACTAAAGATGACCTTCTGGAAGTCGTAGTTATAAGAGAGGTCACGCTTAAATCATATAAGGATTCTGTTATTTATAAGTATTTTGAAAAAAATGAGAACCTTAACACTCTTTATGACAGGCTGGTATCTGAAGGCTTTGAGGTTAAGAGGATTAATAATAATATTACGTGAAATACAGAAAGCCCCCTTCTCAGGAGGCTTTTTTGTCACTCTGTCCGGTTGGATTAGAATGCAAGATTAATGTGGTATGTGTTTTTTATTACATTCAGAATAGCCGGTACAAGAGCCGGATTTTTTTCTTTAGTTTCTTTAATGATGCTGATTACATCGCCCCTTGTGAGCTCGATGTCATATTTTTCAACTTTTTCACAGAACTGGTTGAACTCAAGTTTCTGGTTCCCTATTGTGATGATATTTCCTCTCATGTTACTCCTCCATGTATATTACAAACGTATATTTTTCAAAGTTGCAATAATATATAATGCAATATGCGTGCCAAAATTGATTATTTTTAAAATAATATTATGTGACATAATGTTATTTTTTTGTGGTGATTAACTT
>DINC01000095.1:11472-22478 GCA_002425885.1 Spirochaetia bacterium UBA5550
CTTAATCCATACCAATTATGAACAGTGTATTTTTTCAGCAAAGGAAACTGAACTCCGGTGTTGCAGATCTTTACACCAGTATCAAAATTACAACACAAAGGGGCTGAAAAATGTCTCCTTTTCAATTCTGTTCATAATTTTTATGAAGATTTTTGTATGAAATAGCTTCCAGCAGGTGTTTCCGTTTAATATTATCAGATGAATCAAGGTCTGCAATTGTTCTTGCCGCTTTCAGTATTCTGAAAAAGCTTCTGGCAGACATATTAAGTCTTTTTACTGCATTTTCCAGGAACTGCTCATCTTCGGGGTCTATGCGGCAGTGTTTTTTTATATCCCTGTTCCCCATTCTTGAATTAAAGAGAACTTTTGTGCCGTAAAATCTTTTTTTCTGAATTTCGCATGCGGAAATTACCCTCTCTCTTATTTTTTCAGAGGATTCGCCTCCTCCGTTTTCAAGGAGATCTCTGTATGACACACGGTTAACAGGTACTTCTATATCTATTCTATCAATTATGGGGCCGGAAATTTTCTGGTAGTACCGCGAAACCTTTGATGGGGGGCATGTGCATTCAATTTCGCTGTCAAAGAGGTATCCGCACTGGCAGGGATTTGCCGCAGCAATCATCATAAAATCAGCGGGGAAGGAGACTGTACCGGCAACCCTTGCAACAGTGATCTCCCTGTCCTCAAGGGGCTGCCTGAGTGCCTGAATTGCACTGTTCCTGAATTCAACAAATTCATCCAAGAAGAGAACACCGTTGTGAGCAAGCGAGACCTCTCCTGCTCCCGGATTGATTCCACCCCCCACAAGGGCAGCTTCAGAAGCAGTGTGGTGGGGCGCACGGAACGGAGGGATTGTGATAAGTCCTTCACCCTCTTGCAGTGTACCTGAAGCAGAGTGGATCATGGTCGTTTCAATTGCCTTTTCAAGTTCAAGCGGGGGGAGTATGGAGGGTATTCTTCTGGCAAGCATGGTTTTTCCTGAACCCGGTGCGCCGTAAAGAAGGATGTTGTGCCTCCCTGCTGCTGCAATCTCTATTGCACGCCTGGCGTTTTCCTGCCCCCGGACATCGGAAAAATCGAGCTCTGAATCATAAGGGGAGATGTTCACAGTTTTGCATGAATATGGTGTGCCTTTCCCTTCAAGCACCTCTTTTGCGGCCGGGAGATTTTCAACGGGGTAGACCTCAATCCCATCAATAACTGATGCTTCGTGCCTGTTGCTCAGGGGGACAATGATCTTTTTGTATCCCAGCATCCGTAGCGCTATGATCATTGAGATTACGCCCCGGACCGGTTTAATTCTTCCATCCAGAGAAAGCTCCCCCACCATTGGTATAGCATCGGGCTCAATCTCTATCTGCCCTGTGGATTTGAGAATAGACATTGCTATGGGGAGGTCAAAATTTGCCCCCTGCTTTTTAAACCCGGCAGGTGCAAGGTTTACAATGAAATTTCTCGGAGGGAATTCGTACCCGGAATTTTCTATGGCTGATCTTATCCTGTCCTTGGATTCCCTTATTACTGAATCAGGCAGCCCCACTATTGTGAGTCCGGGAAGGCCTTTTATTGTATCAACCTCAATATCGACTTTTACTGCACTGATCCCGTTCAGCGCAAGAGAAACAGCTTTTGAAAGCATAAATACCCCCTTTGTATAGGGTAAATACGATTCCCGGCGCTAATTTTTAAAATTTTTTTTCAGGATTATTATTATCAGGTTAAAAGTNNTACCTCTGTTTTGATAAATATAGAAAATACTATATCCGGAGGATTTAATGAAATCTAAATCTTTTTTGGCAGTTCTGTTTCTTGCAGTTTTATCTTTTGTATTTCTTTTTTCTTCAGCTCCAGTTTCGGCGGAGGATGATCACTATCTTGATGATGAGCATTATTTTATTTCCAAGGAAAAGCTTACCGGGGCGTGGATGACTGTGACTCTTGCCACTATGAAAACCCCTGCTTCCGCAGAGACAAAAAATGAAGCGGAATTTCTTACTGTAACAGATGGAGAAGAGATCTGGACAAAGTTTTACTATAAAACCAGAGTTCTAAAGAAAGAGGAGATAAAAAAAGGCGTTGTGGTTATTTCCCTTGAGGCATCAACTGAAGACGGCGCCTACCGTGCCCCGGAAAATAAGGATGAAGCTATAGGCGGTGCATGGTTTATGGCAAAAATAACAGACCTCAGCGATGTGTATAAAGGATTTGTCACTGTTTCAGGGGGATACAAGGTCAGGCTTGATAATATGAGAGTAGTAGTAAAATAACAGGCTTGATAGAATAATGAAAAAACCGGTATGAATTTTCAGCCGGTTTTTTTGTTATTCTGATCAGAAAGAATCCTGAATAATATATTCATCTTTTCAAGTTCTGCCGCTTCTGTTACAGGTTCACCGGAGCAGAAAAACTCCACTCTCCCGTAACCTTCTCCCGGCTCCCCCCGGTTTTCCATGATTTTTTTCAGGTTGCTCACAGTGCCCCGGTTCCCGTCAATGATGTCAATATGTGAGGGGAGTATATCAGCGAGAATACTTTTGAAATATATAAAATGGGTGCATCCCAGGACAACTGTTCCATACTGCTCGAGTTCGAAGCTGCCGAACTCACTCCTGATATAGTCTGTTACCTCCTCCCCGCTGAATTCGTATCTTTCAGCAAATTTTACAAGTTCCGGCAAAGGGAGAAGATCCACTATATGTTCATTGTCAACACGGTCTATGAGGTTGCGGAGTTTCTCCTCTTTCAGTGTGAGGGGGGTTGCTGTTACGATTACTCTTTTATGATCTCTGCCGTTTTTTTCAACAGCGGGCTTTACAGCTGGTTCCATCCCTATAATCGGGATTGAGTATAACCTCCGGAGATCCTCCACCGCAGCGCTTGTGGCTGTGTTGCAGGCTATCACAACTGCTTTCACACCCTGGTGTACAATAAAACCTACCGCATCTGAAACCAGTTTTTTTACTTCATGCTTCTCCCTTGTTCCATAAGGCGCGTTCAGGGTGTCTGCATAATATATGTAATCCTCATGAGGGAGGAGCCTGAGTGCTTCATGGAGGACTGTAATTCCGCCGATCCCTGAATCAAAGAAAGCAATACGCCGGGTCATATACTCACACTGTCATTAAATAATTTTTAATGACAGTTCAACTGTTCAAGTATAAAAAGCAATTAGAAAATAGTTATTCGGCGAAGAGGGCCTCTATCTCTTTCGCGTATTTAGCAGCAATGGCTTTCCTTTTTATTCTCATGGAGGGGGTAGCTTCGCCCTCTGTAAATGTAAACTCCTGCGGCATAAGTTTAAAACTTTTAACGGACTCGGCAAATCCGGAACGGCGGTTCATTTTATCAGTTATCTTTTCATATTTCGCAATGATGCGGCTTTCTTTAATAAGCTCTTCATTTGAGGCGGATTTTATACCATTGTCTGAGGCCCATACTTTGAGGTTCCCGAAGTCAGGAACTATGAGAGCGCCGAGGTATTTTCTGCTGTCTCCGAAAACGGCAATCTGGCTGATCATGGGGTGAGCGGTAAACGCTGACTCCACCTGCGTCGGCGCTATCTTTCTACCGGAGGATGTGATGATTATATCTTTCATCCGGTCTGTGATATTCAGGTATCCATGTATATCCATTGTACCCTGGTCCCCTGTTTTATACCAGCCGTCACTGGTGAACATGTCCTGTGTTTCCTGCGGCCTGTTGAAATATCCCCGCATAATCTGAGGGCCTCTGACCAGAATTTCACCGTCAACAGTTGTCTTCATCTCTGTCTCAGGGAAAGGTGTTATCCAGCCGTCAGATTTTACCTGCAATGCACCGGGAGCACCGTCAGTGTTAAGTATGCTTGTGGTCTCTGTAAGGCCGTAGCATTTACGCAGATAAATTTTCATCGCCCAGAATAGATCGTGAATGACAGGGAGGATGGGGCTCCCTGTGACAATAAAACCTTCCATCCTGCTGAGTCCCGTGACACTCTTTAATCTTGCAAGTATCAGCCGGGTGAAAATCCAGTATTTCAGTCTCTGCGACATGGATAGCGGTTTGGCGGCCATAAGGGATGGAGCTATCTGTTTCCCTATCTCCACAGCTTTGTTAAAAAGCTTCTTTTTGATTGTGGAAGATTTTCTTATTTTACCGGTAATTGAACTGTAGATTTTTTCTGAAAAATATGAATTGAATATTCCGAAAACAGGTTTTATTTCTGTCAGGTCCTGGAGGAAATAATCTTTCCCCCGTGAAAAGGCGATTATGCCGCAGTCAAGCATTGTTGAATAGTATCCCATGATCCGTTCAGCAGCGGTTGTGAGAGGGAGTATGGAGAGCACTGTGTGTCCCTCAGAGAGGCCCTGCCTCATGTTGTATTTTATCAGTGAGAACATCACATTCGAGTGGGTTAACATTACTCCTTTCGACTGGCCTGCGATGCCTGAGGTAAAGATAACTGTCATTGTATCCGTGTTTTTTACAGCTCTGCGCCTCTCTTTAATTTCGTCACGCTGAAGTTTTGCGGCACCCTCTTTAAGTGCGTCAGAGAAAGTTATTACCATGTCATCTTTAAATCCGGGATCATCAAATACTACAATTTTTTTCAGAGAGGGGATCTCCTTTTTCCGGAGTAGTATATTTTCAGCCTGAGCTTTCCCTTCGCAGAAACAGATTGATGATCTGGTGTCAGATGTAATCTGGGCAGCTTCACCTGACGGCGTGAGGTGATAGATTGCAGCGTCAGCGCAGCCCGCAGAAAGTATGGCGAGATCTGCTATGCACCACTCCGGCCTGTTCCCTGCGTAAATCGGGATTATGGCTCCAGCTTTTATACCTGAGTTGATAAGGTATGAGGCAATGGCTTCAACCTGTGAAGCTGTTTCATTCCATGACAGGTCCTTCCATCCCTCTTTATCCCTTTTTTTAAGGAAGGCCCGCTCACCGGATTTTAAAACATGGTCATTAAAAATATCTATAACAGTATTATTCTTATAGTCGTATTCCAGAAAATTTTTGGCCATATTTTACCTCTCACTATCACTTATGGATCTCTGTTTTTTAATAGAATCCCCGTCTCTTTGCTGATAATGCATCATGCCCGTCAGGATTCATTCGACATAATCTATCGGTTTAGTTTCGCTTTCATTTAATAGTTTAGCTGTTATAGAGAATGATACCGGCAAAGGTATAACTTTTTAATTATAAACATGCAGCGAATGTTATTACAACAAGAATAAAAAATAGTGAAAAAATTTTTACTTTTTTTCAGGAAAAATGTTGACAAATATCAGCAATGTTTCTATAAATAGAAACATGAAAACAGAAGGTAAATTTCTAATGAACGGGCTATTTGCAGGTTTCTATTGGTGGCGTTATCAGATATAGCTGACCGCCTGTAATTATATTTATACGCAGCCGCAGGCGGGCAATACCCCTGCGGTTTTTTAATTTTTATTCAAGACCGCGGAAAAAAACCGCGGTTTTTAATGGAGGATATTATGACAGATTTAGTAATCAGCAGTGCAGATTCAGTTAACGGAATAAATTATGACAGTACAATTATCAGCAGGTCAATAGCTTCAGTGTTCAACGGGGGGAAGCTCTCTACTGAGGAGAGCGAATCTCTATTCATGCATCTCTTTTCAGGGAATATTTCTGAGGTTGAACTTAGCGGTATACTGATAGCAATGAAACTCAGGGGTGAGACTCCGGAGGAGATCAGCGGCGCGGCCCGATCAATGAGAAGGTTCAGCACAAAAATAGATCTCGGGAATAAAGAGATCTTTGATACCTGCGGTACAGGGGGTGACAATTCCCATTCATTCAATATTTCATCATCAGTTGCGCTTATATTGGCGTCCATTGGTACACCGGTTGCGAAACACGGCAACAGGTCTATGAGCAGCAGAAGCGGTTCAACTGATTTTTATGAAAAATTAGGGATACCGGTTAACCTTACAGGTAGTGACGCTGTGGAGTATTTTCAAAGGCACAACTTTATTTATATGGCTGCGCCCAATTATCACCCTGCAATGAAATACGCGGCACCTGTGAGGAAACAGCTTGGTACAAGGACAATTTTCAACTACCTGGGGCCGCTCACAAATCCTGCAGGCACAAGAAAACAGGCAATCGGATTCTTCAGCCCGGAACTCCTTCCGCTTTATGCTGAAACAGCGCGCGCTCTCTCTTTTGACAGGGCTCTCATATATTCATCATCTGACGGTATGGATGAGATTTCACCTTATGCTCCAAGCACTGTTTATGAAATTGAATCAGGGGAGATGAGATCTTTCACAATAGATCCCGCAAGTTTTTTTAAGAGCTCCGAGTCTGCTGAAATTCCAAAGGGCCTGGCCGCTGAGGATAACGCTAATGTTTTTATGGACACAGTGGGTAGAGGAGAGGCGACACCTCTGGCAAAACTTATTTCCTTAAACGCTGCTGTTGCCATGTATGCGCATAACAGTGAGAATGAGATTAAAGAGTTATACAGCAGGTGTCTTGAAGCTGTTACTGACGGCACAGTAAAACAGAAAGTTATGGAACTGAGAGAGAGTAACTGATGCAGAGATTCAGCTTGACAGCCATGAGAAAAATAAAAGAGCGGGAGCTTCCGGAGATGAGGAATCTGGCCTCAACTTTTAAAAGAGAACGCCCTATTTATAAACTCAGGGATACATTAAACGAAGGGGTTAACATAATTGCAGAACTGAAGCACAGTTCACCTTCGCATGGTGCTATGGAGAGCCCTTTAACAGACAGCGTGCGTATTGCCAGGTATGTTTATGGAGGGGCTGCCGCAGTGAGTATTCTTGCTGAACGTGATTTTTTCGGCGGTTCGTATGATATCATGAAACTTGCGGCGGAGGAGGTGTCTGTGCCGGTACTCTGCAAGGATTTTGTTTTTTATAAGGAGCAGATTAATGCCGCATATGTCTGCGGAGCGGACATGGTTCTTCTGATAGCAAGGGCCCTTGAAGTATGTGAGCTTGAAGAACTGTTTTATCATGTAGAAAGTCTGGGCCTTCTTCCTCTTGTTGAAATATGCCGTGAGGAGGAACTGGAAAAGATCGAAAAGATAAGTCCTGATATACTTATGGTTAATATGCGTGACCTTGAATCTCTGGAGATCGGCTTCGCGCGCGGAATCAAAACACTCAAAGCGCTGCCGGATAATGTTACAGCAATAAGCGCGAGCGGAATTTATACTAAAAGTGATATTGAATATGTAATGAATGAGACCGGTGTAAAGAATTTCCTGGTGGGTGCAGCACTTATGACGCACAGGGATCCTGATATGATGATAAGGGAGTTTAGAGATGTTCGTTAAGTTATGCGGTTTTACAAGGCATGGGGATATAGAAAAGATTCTGAATCTGAATATCTCTGCTGCGGGATTTGTTTTTTACAAAGCTTCAAAGAGATACGTTAAGCCTGTGCTTGCAAAAGAACTTTGCGAAGTTCTGAGAGGGAGCAGCATAGCAGCGGCAGGAGTTTTTGTTGATGATGATGCTGATACAATAAAGAGCATAGCGGATTATGCGGGCCTTGATATGCTTCAGGTTTATAACAGTGAAACTGAAGCTGTACTTAAGGGTTTTCTCCCGGTGATTTCATGCTTCAGGGTAAAACAGGAACATACTGTGCATGACCTCCCGGTTCCTCCGGAGAGCGGACATATACTTTTCGATACATTCGATGCGGTGAGTATGGGGGGAACAGGGAAGGGGTTCAGCAGTGATATACTAAAAAATTACAGGTTCAGGGACAGGATGATTATGGCAGGTGGAATAAACTCCTGCAATGTTGCAACCCTGATTAAAGATATAAAACCTTTCGGAGTTGATATATCCTCCGGAATAGAAACAGCTCCGGGGATTAAATCTCCGGATAAGATTAAGGAAATATTAGAGATAATTGCGGAGGCGGAAAATGACAGCAATGCCTGATAATAAAGGGTATTTCGGGAAGTTCGGCGGGAGGTTCGTTGCCGAGACTCTTATAAAAACACTGAATGAAGTTGAGGAGGCATACAGCAGTTTCCTGAAGGATGAGGAGCAGCAGAGAAAGCTCTCGAAGCTCCTTGCTGACTACGCGGGCCGGCCCACTCCTTTGTATCATGCTGAGAGACTTTCTGAAAAACTCGGTGCATCAATATACATGAAGCGTGAGGATCTGGTACACACAGGGTCACACAAGCTGAACAACGCGCTGGGGCAGGCGCTTCTCACAAAGTATATGGGGAAGACCCGTGTCATTGCAGAGACAGGAGCAGGGCAGCATGGTGTCGCAACAGCAACATGCGCTGCTCTGCTTGGCCTTGAGTGTGAGGTTTTTATGGGGAGAGTGGATACTGAGCGTCAGTCACCTAACGTGAAAAGGATGAAACTGTTAGGCGCGAAGGTGACACCTGTTGATTCAGGGAGCAGGACATTGAAAGACGCGATAAATGCGGCAATGCGCGACTGGACGAAAACCTGCCAGGATACGCATTATCTGATAGGTTCAGTTGTGGGTGCCCATCCGTTTCCAATGATGGTGCGGGACTTTCAGTCTGTAATAAGCAGAGAGGCGAAGAACCAGTTTTTTGATGCAGAAGGGACAAACCCGGATTATGTTGTTGCATGTGTTGGAGGGGGGAGTAACGCGGCAGGGATCTTCGCACATTACAAAGGAGTAGATGGTGTGAAGCTTCTGGGTGTTGAGGCAGGGGGACGTTCATCAAAGGATGGTGATCACAGCGCGAAGCTGAATTACGGCAGGCCGGGGATTATTCACGGGAACCATACTTATCTCCTTCAGACAAAGGAGGGGAATGTTATGCCTGTGCATTCAGTTTCTGCTGGGCTTGACTATCCGGCAGTGGGAGCAGAACACAGCTATTTCCACGAGGCGGGAGTTGCGGAGTATGTAACCTGCTCAGATAAGGAGGCACTGAATGCCTTCAGGGAACTTAGTCTCACAGAGGGGATTATCCCCGCGCTTGAAAGCAGCCATGCCCTCGGATATCTCATTGAGAATAAAGACCGTTTTGCGGGGAAGAAGGTTCTCCTGAACCTTTCAGGACGCGGCGATAAGGATATGCCAATTATTGAAGAGGAGCTTGGACTATGAAAAAATATAACGGATTCTATCTCATGGGTAACTACCCTGACAAAGAGACATTCATTAAGTCAGCAGTTGAGGGGCTGAAACATTTCGATTTCCTGGAGGTGGGGATTCCATTCAGCGACCCTATTGCTGACGGAGAAACAATTGCTGATGCGGCGCAGGTGTTGATTGACCGGAATATCGGTTTTACAGAAATTTCTGAGAGTATTAAGGAGATCAGAAGATCCGCAGCTCCTGAAAAAGATATTTATCTCATGACATACTCCAACCTGATTTATAATATGGAGATGGATGGTTTCAATTCATTCTGTATAGAACAGAAGATTAAAGGTCTTATCCTCCCCGATGTGCCGGCTTGTGAAAAAGATTTTATCCGGGCACTTGGAGTTGATAAGAATATAAATATCATAAGCTTCATAACTCCTGAAAGCAGCGATGACTCGATAATTGAGAGTGCAAAGTCAGCTGACTCATTTGTATACTTTGTCTCAATGCGGGGAATAACCGGCGGCGAATTCAATCCGGATAGTGATACTATGAGAAAGATCTCTCTTGCGAAAGAAAACGCATCAGTACCAGTGGTGCTGGGGTTCGGTATAAGAAGCAGGAGGTCAGCTGATACAGCAATAGAGATCGGGGACGGCTTTATCACAGGCACTGCATTTATTGAATCACTTAACAGCAGCGGATACAGCGGTTTTAAAAACAGGCTTGAGGAGTTTTTTATTTAACTGTTTTTTTCCTGCTCCCTGCTTTTATCGCAGGGGGTAGAGAACAGTTCTGCTCTTTCATAGTTTCTATTAAGCCGGTTATGCTCCCCTTCATATTTCTGAATTCATCTATAGAGAGGCCGCTTCTGCACAGAAGCATCTCAGGAATTTTTGCGGCTTTTCTTTTAAGTTTTCTCCCTTCGGGGAGGAGGGAGATTATCACTTTACGTTCATCCCCTTTATCTCTCTCACGGCTCAGGAGTCCATGCGCTTCAAGTTTTTTGAGAAGAGGTGTAAGTGTGCCGGAGTCAAGCTGCAGCAGTTCGCCTATCTCGTTCACAGTAAGCCCGTCTCTCTCCCATAAAACAAGCATTACAAGATACTGCGGGTATGTGAGATCCAGCTCATCAAGGAGCGGCCTGTACATCTGTGTAACCGCTCTTGATGCAGCATAGAGAACAAAGCAGAGCTGGTTTTCAAGTTTCAGAAGTTCATCTTCCCTGTTCATTTTATTCAGCCTAAAACTTTAAGTATATCCTTTTCAATCTTTTCCGGTACTGTTGCAGGTGCATATCGTTTAACAACCCTTCCGTCCCTGTCCACCAGAAATTTGGTAAAGTTCCATTTAATCTTTCTTCCTAAAATTCCCGGCGCCTCTCTCTTGAGAAATTCGTAGAGAGGATGAGTGTCGGGCCCGTTCACGTCAATCTTTGAGAACATCGGGAATGTGATATTGAAATTCAGTGTACAGAAAGATTTAATCTCGTCATCTGAACCGGGCTCCTGTTTCATGAACTGATTAGAGGGAAACCCCAGGACTGCAAATCCTTTATCCTTGTGGTCTTTATAGAGCTTCTCAAGGCCGTCATACTGCGGTGTGAAACCGCATTTACTTGCGGTGTTTACAATGAGTAACACTTTCCCTTTATATTCACTCATTGATCTGCTGAAGCCTTCTATTGATGTAACATCTATATCATAAATAGTTTTTTCTTTCATAAAGTCACCCCTTTTTAATTTAATCTGTGATACGTTTTGCGGATCACTATTCCCCCCTGAAGGATGTAAAAAAAGATATCACATCAGGGCGGAGAAAACTATTTTTTTAATGTTCACTTTAAATCTCCCTGTTAAAAATTAAATTGTATAAAATATAATTAAATACAATATACTTTTATGTCAAGGGTTTCAGGA
>DINC01000096.1 GCA_002425885.1 Spirochaetia bacterium UBA5550
CATATAAAGGGAGATTACTTTTTTGTGACTTGGATTTCCGGATTATTTCATCAAAGATAACACTGTTAAGCCTGATGTTGTAATGAGAATATAGTGTCCTTGAAAGGATATACTTTATTAATGGAATATTATCCGTGAATCTGTCAGTTGAAATAAAATGACCTGAGTCTGTTTCAATAACCCAATCCTGTTTAATACTATCTGATAAAAATGAAAGAAGGTTTTCATTCTCCTCTGCATGTGCTGAAAGCCTTGTAATGTTTTTTGCAGCATCCGGGAATCTTCCGGTAATTGCGGGGAAAATGATGTTCCGGATGTAGTTTCTCTGATACCCGTTCTCTGAGTTGGAAAGATCTTCCCGCCATTTAATTTTTCTATCTTTCAGATAAGAATATATTTCATCCGGTGAAATATCCAGCAAAGGACGTATAATATTTCCATTGATATAGTTTATTCCTCTAAGTCCGAAAATTCCTGTGCCGGAAAATATCCGCATGAGTATTGTTTCAACATTATCCAGACTATTATGTGCAGTTGCAGCTTTGTTGAATCCCTCTGACGCTATTATATCTTTAATCATGGCATACCGGACATCCCTTGCCTGTTCTTCAAATGAAATACCGGGTGTTCTGCATGATTTAAAATTAAATTTACGTTCATAGAAAGATATTCCGTATTCAACAGCTTTCCCTCTGACAAGTGCGGCATCGTTATCCGAGTCAATCCCCCGTGTAAGGTGATTAAGGTGAAATAACCCGATATTTACAGGAACAGTTTCCCTGTACCGCAGCATAAGTTCAAGCATGGCCATGGAATCTTTTCCCGCAGAAAGAGAAAGGAGGATTTTATCACCGGGTGATATCAGGTTCCGGATTTTTATTGTTTCTATGAATTTGCGGTAAATATCAGTCATCAGAGTAATTGCAGCTTTCAGATGTCGCTCATAATTTTTTCTTCAAATTTCTGCATCCTCTTTTCGTCTTCTGAGGATTTTTCATGATCATATCCGAGAAGATGGAGAATGCCGTGTACCAGCAGCCTTTTAACTTCGGCCTGTAGAGTTACATCATACTCGGCAGCCTGCTCGGCTGCTTTTGGAAGTGAGATATAGATATCTCCAAGTTCTTCAGTCATATCACCAGGTAAAGGGAAAGGTTCATCTCTGTAGGCAAAACTTATAACATCTGTAGGTTTATCTTTTCCGCGGAATTCTCTGTTTATTTCATGAATTGTTTCATTGTCTGTAAGTATTATTGAAATTGAAACATTGTCTGTTCCGGTAAGTTCAAGAATTTTCCCTGAGATATTTAATACATAGTCTTTTGTGATTTCTGAGTAAGGGAGAGACAGGTCCCCCTCTGTAAATATTTCTATTGCATGCATTTCACTTAACCCGGCCTTTTGCGTCACTCACCTCTTTCTCGAGAGCTTTAACTCTGTCTGTATCAGGGTATTCAATCCTTGTATGAAAAATACCAAACAGCATATTAAGAAATACATTCTGAACTTTTTTTAATTCAACCATTGAAAGGCCGGAACTGTCAAGCTCGCCATCATTAAGCTTGTTGTAGATTATCTTTCTCACCAGACCTTCAATTTTATCTTTTGTGGGGTCTTTAATAGATCTTGAGGCAGCTTCAATAGCATCGGCAAGCATAACTATAGCGGTTTCCTTGCTTCTCGGTTTCGGGCCGTGATACTGAAAATCATCCTTGTTGACAAACTCCTCGTTGCTTGCACTTGCGTTTTCCAGTGCCTGATGGTAAAAATATGTCATAGTAGATGTGCCGTGATGCTCACTGATAAACTCTATCACCGATTCCGGAAGGCCGGAAGCTTTAGCCATGCTGACACCTTTATCAACATGAGAGATTATAAGTTTAGAGTATTCTGTCGGGGTAAACTTTTTTGCACGAACATCAGTTATTCCGTTTTCAATGTAAACACCGGCATCAGGAATTTTGCCAATATCGTGGTAAAAAGCTCCAACCCTGGCCAGCATATAATTTGCCCTAATCTCCTTACAGGCAGCCTCAGCCAGCGTTGACACAAGGAGTGAGTGATTATAGGTGCCCGGCGCGTTGAGGAGCATTTTTTTGAAAATATCAGCATTCAGATCTGAAAGTTCAAGGAGTTTAAATCTGGTGGTAATATCAAAAACATGTTCATATATCGGGAATATTCCAAGTACCAGTATAGAATTTAATATACCGTTTGCAACAGCAAGCTGGCAATGCGTTAGTGTAATTTTCAACGGTGCATTTTCAATAAATGAAAGGGCGATGATAATAACTGAATTAATGGCTCCAAGTATCAGACCGCCTTTAAAGAAATCACTCCTTCTGTCAACGTTGAGATTGATAAATGACCCTATGAGCGCGGAACTGAAAGTTATAATCACAATCTGAAGATCGACTTCAACCATCATGAATGTGAAAAAAACAATATATAATGCGACAAAAAGGGAAAGATATATATTGTAAAGAATTGATATCATCATTGTGACAAAGGGGATCGGCATAAGTAATATTATAGCGATCTTGGAAGTCCTTGCCATTTCAAAATTATCGACAAAGAATGAATAAGCCATAAAGAAGATGAGGAGAGAAAAAACTACCACTATACCTTTGCGATCAGGGAAATAAAATATTTCATAAGTGAAGGTGAAAAAACTCATAATTGCTACAAAGATAATCTGGAGCAGTATAACTCCGATAATGAAATTCACATGAGAAGTTTTTGCATGCCTGTTTAGAATTGTTATCTTCTGTAAAACATCATTGGTTATTGTATCACCTTCCCTCACAAGGGACTGCCCCTTTTTAAGAACACCGGTGACAGGTTTTATTTCTTTAAGCTTTTCATCAATGCGTCTTTTTGTCTCTTCTTCGTTAAATGAAAGATTATGTCTGAGGTTGCTTTTAATAATTCCGGCTACTGCGAGTATTGTTTCCTGGGGGAGATATGGAGCAACTGAATAGCAGATGCTGTACAGCCTCCCCTTTACATTGTCAATGGTAACAAGGTCTTCTATCACTGCCGAGATCTCATCATTCAGTTCAGCGGAATCCTCATTACGTACGGTTATAGTTCTTATTTCGAGATTAAGCGGATTGTTATACTCTTTTTCAAGAACGCCAAGTCCCCTGTAGTCATATATATAAATCAGCATTTTTAAAACAGAATTTTTCAGCTGGCGGGGATTGTTATAATTAAGGAGACTTAAAAGCATTTTGTCAGAGTAGTTCACTGTTCCAGGCAGTCTGTTCTTCAGAACTTCAAGCTGAATGCTGAGATCATTATTACTCAATGGCGGATAGTCTTCCAGAGTTTTAATGATTGCACCGAAAAGCTCATCTGCTATTTTGAGATTTTCCTGCAGTACAGATGAATTTTTATCAAAAACAAGTTTCTCTGCCTGAAGGGCTCTCTTCTTTTCTATATCTGTTTCAGATTCTTTGACAAAATAAATATCACGCTGTACGCGGATATCAGATTCAGCAATATCTCCGACATTATATGTATATGTTTTATCAGTAATTCTGTAGGCAAGTATAGCAGCAGACATAAAGATAAGGATCATCACGAATATATAATAAAAACGGATCTTCTTATCTTTAAAAATTCTCAGGAAATTCTGCTTTGATATGTCGCGAATATATCTCATATTATTATACTATTCATTATACCCTGCATTTTCGTAAGCTGCAACTATTTTTTCGACTACAGGATGACGGGATATATCTTCTTTTGTAAAGTTAATAAATTCAATTCCCTCAATCCCCTGTAGGATGTTCCGGCTGTGTATAAGTCCGGAGTTATGAGGTTTGGCAAGGTCAATCTGGGTAATATCACCTGAAATAACGAATTTTGAATTAACACCGAGTCGCGTCAGAAACATTTTCATCTGGGAAACTGTTGTATTCTGCGCCTCATCAAGAATTATATAGGCATTATTAAGTGTACGCCCTCTCATATATGCAAGAGGTGCTATCTCAATATATCCTTTTTCTATTAAAGAGGAAACCCGGTCAAGTGTTAAGAGTTCAAAAAGCGCATCATAAAGAGGGCGCAGGTATGGATTTATTTTCTGTACAAGGTCACCCGGCAGAAAACCGAGGTTTTCACCGGCTTCTACAGCGGGACGTGTCAGTACAATGCGTTCCACCTTCCCTTTGAGAAAATAGTGAATTGCGGCAACAACAGCGAGATATGTTTTCCCGGTACCCGCAGGGCCGATGCCGAACGTCACAGGTGATTTGTGGATTGCGTTCAGGTAATTCGCCTGGTTTATTGTCCGGGGAACTATTGTGCGGTTTGTGTCGGGTATATATATTTTCAGGCGGTTGACATCTTCCGCTCTGAATTTCTGGCCTGATTTTATTGATGAGGTAATGTATCTGATTTCAAATTCATCAAGTTCATATGCTGCATCTTTCCCTGACAGATAATCAGAAAGGAGATGCAGCAGTTCAAAAGCTTTTTCAGTATCATGCTCAGATTGAATTATTATTGTGTTACCTCTTGGAATGAGTGTAATATCAAGAATTTTTTCAATCTGCCTGAGGTTCCTGTCTTTCAGGCCGCAGAGCCGCTTATAAAGACCGGTATCATCAACCTCAAAATTTTCGTGCTGCATTATTTCCGTACTACCCTGATCGACAGTTCATTAAGCTGATCTTCAGTTACAGGAGATGGAGCTTCGCTCATCATACACTGACCCTTCTGGGTTTTCGGGAAAGCCATAACTTCACGGATAGAGCCTCTCTGCAGCAGGAGCATCATGATCCTGTCTAATCCGAGAGCTATCCCGCCGTGCGGAGGTGCGCCATACTGAAGCGCATCAAGCAGAAATGAGAATTTGGTTCTTGCCTCCTCGTCAGACATCCCTATAACACTGAACAGTTTAGACTGAATTGCTGAATCGCTTATCCTGATTGAGCCGCCGCCGATTTCAACACCGTTAAGTACTATATCATAAGCCTGGGCCTTCATTTTGCGTGCTGTTTCCGGAGTTATATTGTCAAGCATCTCCGCATGTTCGGGGAGCGGCGCAGTAAACGGGTGGTGAACTGCATAATATCTTTTATCCTCTTCATGATATTCAATAAGAGGAAAATCTGTAACCCAGAGGAAATTAAGTTTGTTATTATCAACCATGTCAAGATCACGGGCAATTTTCATTCTCATGTGTGCAAGTGTTGAATTAACAATTGCTTCTTTATCAACAGAGAAGAAAACTACGGCCGGTTCCTTGAGGTTAAACTTTTCTACAAGTTTTGCTTTTTCATCATCGGTTATGAATTTTGAAATTCCACCCTCGAATTTTCCGTCATTATATTTGAACATCGGAAAACCTTTGGCTCCGAATTTTTTCACATATTCAGAGTAATCATCGGTCATCTTTCTTGAAAGCCTTCCGCCATCTTCAACGGCAAAACCTCTTATCACTCCATTACTGCTGAGAGCTGATGAGAAAACATTAAATGTTGAATTAATGAATATATCAGTACAGTCACGGATTTCAATGCCCACCCTCGTATCAGGAGCGTCAGTTCCGTATTTGCTCATTGCTTCATCATAATCCATAACAGGGAAGTCGTAATTAACATCTTTACCTGTTATCTCTTTAACTGTTTTCTTGATGAGTCCTTCGATGATCTCCATAATCATTTTCGGGGTCACAAAGGAAAGTTCCATATCTATCTGAGTAAACTCAGGCTGACGGTCATTTCGCAGATCCTCATCCCTGAAGCATTTAACAATCTGAAAGTACCTGTCAAATCCTGATATCATCAGTATCTGTTTGAAAAGCTGGGGAGACTGCGGGAGTGCGTAAAATTCCCCCTTGTTGATTCTGCTTGGTACAAGGAAGTCCCTTGCTCCTTCCGGTGTTGATTTATTAAGTATCGGGGTTTCGATTTCAATGAATCTATGGTCAGAAAGATATTGTCTTGTGATCTGCATCATCCTGTGGCGTTTGAGCATGGCTTCACGCATGTCCTCTCTGCGCAGATCAAGAAACCTGTATTTAAGCCTCACCTCTTCATTGATGCTGTCCCTGATGTCGATTGGGAATGGCGGTACAAGTGATTTATTAAGAATTTTTATATCAGAGGCGAAGATTTCAATATTACCTGTGGGGAGATTGGGATTAACTGTTTCAGGTGTTCTCTCCCTGATTTTACCGGTAACTGAAACAACGAACTCACTTCTAACACTGTCAGCAAGTTCAGCATTTTCCGCTGAAACTGATGAATCAAAAACGGCCTGTATAATACCTGTAATGTCACGTATTTCAAGGAAAACAATACCGCCGAGATCTCTCTTTCTGTCGATCCAGCCGAATACTGTTACTTCCCTGTCTTTATCATTAGCGTTTATTTCACCGCAGTAAATCCTGTTGCTGAACATTTATCTCTCCGGAATATCTTTATTTCTGTAATTATTTCTGATTGCTGCTGATGGTTTCGGCTTTACAGAAATGATTAATTTGCTTAGGATATTTTTTTCATACCATGATTTGTCAAGCTTAAAAAGAAGGAACATAAATCGCGGCAAATACATAAAAATTATCATAAGAGAAATAAGTATTATAAATAATTTTGATATTCAGTTTCCAAAAAAATTCCTGCTCTCCTCAGTCTTAACAATCTCTCTGGTTTTCCTGTCATCTCTTCTTTTTGTTGTTTACTTATTATTTTAAAANNAATTTGCTTGAAAATATTAATACAGGTTTTTATATTGCCATCAAATCCGATTACTTTAAGGAAAAGACAATGGCAAAGTGTGAAATCTGCGGAAAATCAGTTCAATTCGGTTGCAGCGTGAGCCATTCACATAAAAAGATTAATAAAATGTGGAGACCGAATATTAAAAAGATCAGAGTTGTTGAAGACAACAGGACTGTAAGGAAAAACGTATGTACAAGCTGCATCCGTTCAGGAGCAATCCAGAAAGCAGTTTAGTGAAATAATATCAATTTCATATGAAAAAGACTGTGAAAACAGTCTTTTTTTATTTTTCAATAATCTGAATTCTTCCAGCCTTTAAGGTAATATTTATAAAGTACCGGCCTGTTAAATGTGTTAATATCTGTATCGATTTTCGATGAATCATCGGGAAAGATGGTTGATGCTAACAGAATTTCTCTGCTATAAAATTTCCCCCTTGCTTTATTCATCCTGTTATTATCAATCTCTAACGGTATATCTGAAGCCATATTAAATCCCCAGTCTCCGAATGATGGTATAAATGCATGGTACGGGTAGACATTTTTAAATGCCATTGACATTGTTTTATTGATACACCAGAAAGCATCTCTTGCAAAAAGAGAGGATGTTGACTGGGTTACAAATATCCCCCCCGGTTTTAACGATCTTTTAACCAGTTTAAAAAATTCAACAGTATAAAGTTTAGATATTGTTTCATCATGGGGATCTGTAAAATCAGCAATAATGATATCAAATCCATTACGGTTGTTTATAAGATAATCGTAAGCATCGCCGATTACAACTTCAACTTTAGGGTTTAAAAGCGAGCTGCCGTTTATCATTTTTAATGTTGAATTATTTTTTGCAAGATCAGCCATAAATCCGTCAAGTTCAACCAGTGTTATGTGTTGAACTGAATCAAATTTCAGTATCTCCCTTACAGCAAGTCCGTCACCTCCCCCCATTACCAGTATTCGTGATACATCTGTCTGCGAGGAAAGAATTGCGGGGTAAATCAGCATTTCATGATATCTGTACTCATCAGATGTGGAAAACTGAAGAGAGCCGTCGAGATAAAGCCTGAAATCATCACCGCTTCTTGTAAGTACGATCTCCTGATATTTGGATCTTTTGGAAAAAACAATGTCATCATAGAACATTTTTTTTTGTAGAATTGCATTAATCCAGTCTGAATTAAGCGCGAGAACCATAAGAATCAGTAATGATATTATTGCAAAAACTATGTCTTTTTTTCTATCTCTTGAATTTTTTATCTTTAAAATAACATAAACTGCTACAACAATATTTATCATCCCTACAAGCAGTGAAGTCAGAAACCTCCCGGCGTAAGGGAAAAGTATAAGTGGAAAAAGGAGGGAACCTGCCAGACCGCCGATATAATCAAGAGTTAATACGCTGGAGATGATATCCTTAAGTGCGCCGTAACTTTTAAGAATTCTTGTGAGCAGCGGAATTTCAAGGCCCACAAGAGTCCCGATTATTGTAAGGAAGAAAACATGTAGAGCATAAAATGAAGCTGAAAAAGAGAAGAGATAGTTCAATATAATTACAGAGAGCCCCCCGACAAGTCCCAGCGCAATCTCGACTCTGACAAATGTCCGGAGGAGCTCTTTTTCAAAAAAACGGGAGAGGTATGATCCGAGCCCCATTGAACTGAGAAATACTCCGATTGTTATGGAATACTGCTGCACAGGATTCCCCAGAAGATAAGAAGCAAGGGAACCCAGTACAAGCTCATAAATAATCCCGCAGAGAGATAAAATAAAAACAGAGAATAAGAGTATTCTCTGTTCGTTTTTGTTAAGTATATTTTTCACTTTTTATTTCTGCTGCTCAATATTCTGTGCCGGCGCTCCTTTAGGAACATTTGCTGAAGGAGAGGAGATAACTGAAGCAACAATTATAGCTATACCGAGAATAACGGCTCCTATAATAATGCCGAGAGAGATATTCTGATCATCTTCAATCTCCTTCTTGATTGAAAATGGAGTGAAAAAAGAAATAAGAAGAAAACCCAACCCCATCAGAATAACGCCAATCAGTGAATATATCACTGTATCTACCACGCCGTAAAGGATCATTGTCCAATCCATAAATTTATTACCCCCTGAGTTATTTAAAATACTGTTATACCCGCAACAGCGGGTTTTCATATATTTAAAAGAATAGATTCCCGTATAAACGGAAATGACTTATACTTTTATTTGCCTGTTCTGAAACTTCCGGAACCGCCATGATATGGAACATAGTAACCGCTTCCGGCTCTGAGAGATTTTCTTTCATTCCTTACTTTTTTATGATACTCCTTTCCGGCACCTGAATAACCGATGTAGTTCATTGTAAGTGCTGCTGCTCCTCCGGTTAGAAGTAATGTTATAATTAAACTTCGTATCATATCTCCCCCTACATCCCTGACATTTCAAAAGGAAGTTCATTGTATGATCTTGAACGTATTTTACTGATTCCCCAGAGTATGAAGAATATTATAAAAACTGTAATATAATACCTGTATCCTCTGACTTTCGAAATTTCCACAAGTACAGCCTCAGGTTTTCGTATTTTATTGTTGTAGAGTTCAAGATAAACATAATATTTCCCTGCTTCATCAAGTACAAAATCGTTACTGAAGCTGAGATCAGATTCATGCCAGTATCCGTCACTATCCCGTCCCTCTTCATCCCAGAAATCGCCTGTTATTATGAATGATTCCACAGGTTCCGGCATCGCGTCTATCTCTTCAAATAGGTCTTTGAGTTCTGCAGGATTATTTATCCCGTCTTTTATGGTATCCTGGAGCCTCTTTTCGCTGACCAGCATCATCCTTATTGACTGCCATTCAAGACTGAAATTCTGAACAGACTCATTGACTGCAAAGCCGACATCATAAAGCGCATTCCCGTGACTGATTTCAAATGGCCCGTATAAAACCTGGCTGCTGTATACTGTGCCCTCAGCATCCCGTACCGGTTCATTGCTTGTGAGAATCTGTTTTGTATTCATTACACCTTTGACAGGGGTACTGCTGAAACAGCTGAAGACTGCGGCAGCAAAGGAGAGGCACATCCCTATCAGATAAATACGGCTTTTCCACTGGAATTCGGATCTTTTTTTAACAGTCTGCTGATATATCTCTTTGAAACTTTCAATATTAAATGCTTCAATTATCTCACCGTGTGTTACTCTTTCACCCTGTGTAATTGAAACTTCTTCTTCAGACTGTTCGATTGTATAATGCTTACCGCCATTCTTAAAATCGTAGCAGAGAACTGCTTCACCGATTTCCGGCTGCCAGGGGAGTTCGCCATCAGCGAGTACGATTCTGGCTTTATATCCGTCAGATTTGTTTATATTGCGTCCGTCAAATTCTATGTAACTGCTGTTGGATTCCAAATCTATAGATTCAGGTGTATATTCTGAATATGAATAGATCTCACCGTCCTCTTCAACGAAATAATGATAGGAGCCTTCATCATTTACGGCAACCCATTCGTCCCATGTGGCTTTTTCATACTCCTCTTCGTCCTGATAGCGGAGTCTTCCGATTATTTCATACTGTACGCCTTTTAAATTTCCTTTCAGGCCGAGTTTGAATATAGTGGAGTCTCTGTCTGCGGTAAGCTCATCAGCAAAAACTTCGTAATACTCCTGAGTATGCTGATCATACTCGGTATTGCATTGAACGCATTTTGCCAGGGGGACAGTTACGTTCTCCTCCTCGTCGTCATCATAATACGTACGGGAGCTTTTCACAAGGTCACCGCTGCATGAAGGACATTTTAATGCCTGAAGTTTTTCTTTGTTATCTCCCATGGCATCCTCTGTTTAATAAATAATTAAGGCAGGCTTAACCTTCAACCACTATATCGCGCTTAAGCAGAGGACGGCCGGTAAACATCTCAACCTCATCCTCTGTATATTCAATTGATACTTTTTTCCCCTCTGAAACCGCATCAAGGTATATAACCTCAGAGCCCGGTTCAACATAGAAGAAGAGTTCCCCCTCTCCCCCTTCCACAACTGCTTTACCCTTCTCTTTAATCATCACCTTTTTGTCGCCGACAAGCATATTCTGTCCGGCTTTAACAGTTGAGATATCGGGGATCTCAACTGCTTCAAAAAGATCAGTGTAAAGGGTATATGTGCCGTCATCCTCTGTGAACCACGCTTTATCCCCATCGTATTCGACGAACCATTCATCAAAATGCCCCCCCTGGTATTTATACCGCATTCTTCCCAGAGCTGTAAAAGGTTTTCCAAGGATGGTGCCGCGGCTCCCTACCTGAAATATTGAAGGGAAATCCGCCAGCTTGGGATATTTACCCGCTATTTCAACACCACCGTCGCTGACCTTGAGATGTGTCCCGCAGTAACCGCATACAAGAACTTTACTGAATCTGTTTACTATTTCAACGGGCGCACCGCATGAAGCGCAATTCATTGATGACATCAGATCCTCCTACTGCTGTGAGCCGCACTCGGGGCAGAACTTTGCTCCGGGCTGAAGATCCGCATTGCAGTTTTTGCATTTAGAGCCCTGGAGGTTAGCACCGCATGACGGGCAGAATTTAACTCCTGCAGGGACATTAGCCTTACATGCAGGGCATGACATCTGGGGCGCCTGCATCTGGCCTCCGCATGAAGCACAGAATTTTGCACCCGGCTGGTTCATTGTATTACACTTCGGGCATGGTACCTGCTGCCCCTGCTGCTGTCCCGGAGCGGCATTACCCATCACTGAGCCCATCATCTGCCCCATCTGCTGCCCCATTCCAACACCCATACCTGCGCCAACCATTCCGCCGGCCATGCCTTCGTTTGAAGCAGCTTTTTCCATGGTATCAAAAGTTCTTTTTGTTTTATAGTCCTCACCCATAATATTCATTTCAGCTTTATCCGCAAGGGCTTTCTTGAGACGTTTTACGTTTTCATCATCATCAGGTATATTGATTGATTCAACGGCGAATCTCAGGAGCTCCACGCCAAAGCTTGTAAAGTCTTCAACGAGTTTCGCTTTTCCGCCTGCCCCTATTTCATCATAATATGCAGGGAGTTTGAGTATTGTTATATTCTGCTTTATCATGAATTCTGCAACAAGATCCTGAACCTTGGGGAGAATGGCCATGTCTCTTAATGCTGTTCCGATTGCCTCTGTTGTAAAGGCTCTCCATGTCCCGGTAGCCATTATAAGAAATGATTTTATGTCTGTTATACGTATTGAATATGAACCGAATGCCCTGATTGGAACAGGCAGGTTATATACAGGGTCCATAAGCTGCATGGGCTGTTTTGTTCCCCATTTCAGATTCGGAATTTCAGTTTTGTTTATGAAATAAACCTCTGCCGGGAAAGGAGTTTTTCCGCCAAAGGGGAGATTTATCAGTTTTTCAAGAATTGGAACGTTACCTGTTGAAAGTGTGTGGCGTCCGGGTCCATAAGAATCCAGGGCCTGCCCGTTTTTAAAGAATACGGCCTCCTGCCCTTCTTTTACTATAAGCTGAGAACCGAGAGCTATTGCACCCTCATCAAATTTAAAAATAACTTCACCCGGTTTATTATCCCATTGTACTACATCAAGTAATGCCATCTTATATAACCTCCATAATTACATATTTTCTGNNGTATTTTCTGTCATCAATGCTTTTATCAAAATCACGTATTTTCTGTTTCATGTTTTTCAGTTCCTGAAGAAAAGCCTCACCCTCGATAGACTGAAGTTTACCTGTAATAGCATTAATTTCGTCAAATGCTGAGATGAGACGCCAGTCATATTCAAGTAGCCTGTTCTGGTCATCTTCTGTAATTTTTATTTTTGAAAATGCACCGGATGCACCATAATCTGCGTATTGAACTTTTTTCAGAAGTCCTTCCAGCAGATTCTGTATAGAATCTATCTCCTGAATTGTTGTCAGTTCTCCGCTTTTAACCATATCACTTGCGAGTATGTTGAGACTTTTTTTGGCGGATAAAACCTTATCTGATATAAACTCACGAATCATCCTGTCGGCATCATAATTTTCAGATTTCTCGACATAACCTTTGAATCCCGGAAGCTGAACAGTGATCCTGTCAATGAAATCCCTGTTAGCCTGGATCTTTGCTTTTAAATTATTTAAATCAGGTTGCATTCAACTACCCTCTTTTTTTTAAAA
>DINC01000097.1 GCA_002425885.1 Spirochaetia bacterium UBA5550
TTAACACAGTTAATCAGCAGGTCAGGATTGAATTCACTGACCTCCTCCAGTTTCATAAAGCGCTTAATATTTATGAAATGTTTCATGTTGCGGGGATCAATATCAAAGACAGCTACATCGTGGTCAAAACAAAGCTCTTCAACAAGCCAGCTCCCCATTTTCCCTGCGCCGATAATAAATATTTTCATTAAATCTCTCCTATCATCATATCATCAGTTATAAATCTTTCACAGTAGCACCCTAACAGCTTAAGGTCTGATGTCGCTTCGGCTGCAAGTTCAAGAGCCTCCTGGATTGCGGGGTCTTTGTCAGATCCATCAAAATCAAGGAAGAATGAATAATGTCCCGGTTCAGTGGGGATTGATTCAATTCGCGTGAGGTTGATCCCTCTTTTCGCGAATATTTCAAGAGTGCTGAAAAGAGTTCCGGATTTGTGTTCGGTTGTGAAAGTAATAGAACATTTATTCCCCTGACTCTCTCTGTTTTCTTTAGCAAGAATGAGAAATCTTGTTCTATTAATATTTGAGTCTTCAACATTCTCTTTAAGAATTTCTAGGTTATAAAGTTCAGCAGCAAGTTTACCCGCAATGCATGCAGTGGCGCGGGGTTTCTTCTCTGTAAGCATCATCGCAGCTCCTGCAGTATCATAGAAAGGAACCGGAATGAGATTATTACGGAAAAGAAAATTTCTGCACTGGGAGAGTGCCTGTGAGTGTGAGTATACTTCGCGAATCTCCCTGTGGTCGGTCCCCGGCAGCATCATGAGACTGTGATGTATAGGCATGTCAACTGCTCCAACGATGTGAAGTTCAGTATTGATGAGGAGTTCGTTTACCGGCCCCACGATTCCGCCGAGAGTATTCTCAACCGGAACCACACCATAATCAAACATTCCTGAGTGCACACCTTCAAAAACTCCGTTGAAAGTTGTGCACGGGATAGTCAGGAGATCCCGGTTCCATCTTCTGGCAGCCTCTTCGCTGTACGCACCATGCTCCCCCTGGAATCCTATTACCTGGTAATTCCTTGACTGGAGTTCCTTGCTCCATGAAATAACAAGTTTGTACATCGATTCTGTGAACGAAGGTTCAAGCAGGAGATTGGGCGTATGCTTGATCTTCTCAATAATCTCCTTTTCACGCGCAGGGTCTTCAATACTTGTTTTAAATTTATTGGCAAGCAGGGCCTGCTCCATCCTGTCATTAAGAAGTTTGAGAATCCTGGAATCGATCTGGTCTATTGTGTTTCTTATCTCTTCAAGTTTCATATCTATGCTCCATTTAAATATATGCTTTATTTATAAGATACATGTCTGCGGAAACAATGGCAGCGCATGCTTCGAATACAACCGGTGTGCGGAGGGCTATACATGCATCATGCCTTCCGCGTATTTCAAGGAGTTCAGTCAAACCGCTTGAAAAATTCAATGTATGCTGCTGCTGACTGATGCTTGGTGTCGGCTTAACGGCAACTCTGAATACTATTTCATTGCCGTTTGTTATCCCGCCATTGATTCCCCCTGCATTGTTTGTTGCTGTTTTGCCGTCTGGTGAAATTATTAAGTCATTGTTTTCACTCCCTTTCATTTTTGAAGAGAAAAAACCGGCTCCAAACTCTATACCCTTAACTGCCGGAATAGAAAAAACTAAATGACTCAGTACTGACTCATAAGAGTTGAAAAAAGGTTCTCCAAGCCCGCAGGGTAGGCCTGAAACTTTTACCTGTATAATCCCCCCCAGCGAATCCCCGTTTTTAACCGCTTCATCAAGGAGAGAGGCGTAATCCTTATTGCCCCCTATCTCGAGGATCTCAGATGTTATCTCCTGCAGCGGGTTAATCTTTTTTGCTATAGATCCGGCAGCTACAATGGCAAGAGTGACTCTCCCGGAAAAATGTCCGCCACCTCTGTAGTCATTGAACCCGTGATACTTTGTCATTGCAGTAAAATCTGCATGACCGGGTCGCGGATGTGACCTCAATGATTCATAATCCCCTGAACGTGTATTGCTGTTTCTGAAAATTATGGTCATTGGTGCGCCTGTAGTGCGGCCGTTAAATACACCGCTTAAAATTTCAGGTGAATCCGCCTCGACTCTCGGTGTTGTTCCCTGAGCTCCCGGTTTTCTTCTGGCAATATCCTTTTCCATGTCCGCTTCAGAGAATTCAATCCCTGCGGGAATTCCGTCTATAGAAGCTCCTACAGCAGGGCCGTGGGATTCTCCGAAAAGAGATACTCTGAATAGCGTTCCAAAGCTGTTCATTTAACCATTACCCCCAGCTTTATTATGTGGTCAAAAAATTCATTGTACGACTTGTTTACGCATTCCGCACCGTTTATTGCAACAGGTGAATCTGCTCCAAGTGCAGCGATTGCACACATCATTGCAATTCTGTGATCGCCGTGTGATTCAACTTCTGCTCCATGAATCTGTGATCCTTTTATTACTAAACAGTCAGGGTGAAGATCTACAACAGCGCCGAGTTTTTCCATCTCTGTTTTAATAGTCATACCTCTGTCGCTTTCCTTGTGTTTGAGTCTCTCAGCGCCATGAATTACTGTTTCACCATTACAGTAAACCGCCAGTGCTGCAAGAGGGGGGAAGAGATCCGGACATTCAGAAGCATCAAACTCAAATCCGTTAAGCGTGCTTTTTTTAATTTTAATTGAGTTTGAGGAGATTGCTATATCCGCTCCTGCTTTGCGGAGTGCTGTGACAATTCCCCTGTCAGGCTGATCTGAATCAATACTGATCCCGGTGACAGTAATATCGCCTGCAATGGCTCCTGCACAGAGGAGAAATGCCGCTCCGCTCCAGTCCCCTTCAATGTCAACTATTCCGGGGATAAATTTCTGGTTCCCTTTTACCATGAATTCACTGTATCCCCTGTTATCAATTTCAATAGAGAATTTTTTCAGTATATTAATTGTAAGATCAATATACTCTCTGCTTTTCAGGTTTCTGACTTTAAGAAGTGAGTCATTTTCACATAACGGGAGAGCCATGAGTAATCCTGTGAGGAACTGGGAACTCATGCTGCCATCTATTTCTGTTTCCCCCCCCTTCAGCCTGCCGGTAACTTTAATAGGGAGCTTCCCGTTACTGGAGGATATAACAGCGCCCAGTTCCCGCAAGGGTTCTTCTATGGCTGATACAGGCCTTTCAGCAAGGGATTTTTCCCCTGTCAGTATAAGTTCTTTACCTGTAAGAGCCGCAATAGGGGTAAACATCCTTATGCAGAGTCCGGATTCGCCGCAATGTAAGTTATCAGCAACAGGTTTAAGTCCGCCATTGATTATCACACAATCAGATTTCAACTTTATTTTTGCGCCAAGTCCTTCAGCAACGCGCATTGCAGCTAAAGAATCATCACAGAATGTGGGGTTCACAAGGAGGCTCTCGCCATCCGCAAGGAGTGCCGCCGCTATGCTGCGCTGCATTGCGCTCTTTGATGCAGGGGCATTAATGCTGCCTCTTAAATCAGAGGGATAAATATATTTCTTCATTTATTAACTCCACAATCTCTTCAGGTGAATCCCCGGAGAGTACAAGGGTTCCGTATAACGAAGCGTAGAGATGCTTACGCATTTCAAAAAGCTGTGTCAGCTGCTCCGGGCTCTCCATATTTTGCAGCAGAGGCCGGGTACCGTCATTTCCCCTCTTCAGGGTTTCTTCCATTGATGTATAAAGCCAGAAAGGGAGAGTCTCCTCTGTCAGGAAGTTTCTGTTTTGTTCTTTCAGCACTGCACCGCCGCCGCAGGAGATCACGATGTTGCTTTTTCCTTTAAAAGAAAGAAGCATGTCAGATTCCATCTCTCTGAATTTATCTTCTCCATAATTTTTGAAAATGCCGGAGATACTCATCGACTGTTTCTGTTCAATAATTTCGTCGGTGTCTGCAAATTCATATCCGAGCTTTTCAGCCAGCATCCGGCCCGCGCTGCTCTTCCCTGATGCCATGAAGCCTGTGAGCGAGATTATGCTTTTCTTTGTAACTGTGCGTTCAAGCGCTGAAGAAAGTATCTCTCTCTCCGGAAGAAATCCGAGAAAGTGTCTGCATGCATGAATCCCCTGGTGTATAAGCCACTCTTCACCGCCGATAAATGCTGCGCCTGCCTTCTGTACTGTATTTTTGTAATGAGATTTTTTATATCCTGCGTCAAAAAAAAGCGCATTACTTCTGATTCCGGAAATGTCCAGCTCACCTATTTCATAAGGTATAGTATTAATTATAATATCTGCGCTGCCTATAACATCAGGGAGAAGTTCGAGATTTTTAAAATCAGCACCTGTTTTTAAAGCCGCTGCTTTACCCTGATCCTCGAATTTATTCAGGATAATAACTTCAGCGCCTTTCTGTCTCAGGCCGAAAGCTGCGGCAATACCGGCCCCGCCTGCGCCCAAAACAAGGCACTTGCTTGCCGAAAGGTTACCCGCTCTCATTTCGAGAGGTTCAGTAACACCGAAATGGTCAGTATTATAACCCGTAAGTGATCCTTTACTATTAATAATGGTGTTCACTGCGCCGATAGAATTTGCATCACCTGATACTTTATTTAAAAAAGGGATAACACTCTCTTTAAATGGAGCTGTTATATTCACCCCGTTAAAACCAAGCTCATTTATAAGCCGGACTGCATCTGCCGCGGTTTTTACGGCACACCTTACATAGGCTCCGTTTAATCCCCGGTTACGGAATATCTCCCTGAACATCAGCGGACTTCTGCTGTGAAGTACCGGTTTCCCTACAACGCCCAGTAGAATGTTGTCAGCCGCGTTCACTGTGAGTTCCTTATCATATCAATAATCTGTTTTAAAGTTGCCGAGTCGATCTGGCCGGATGCAGTCTCCCTTGCAGCATCAAGGGACGCGTAAGTGAAAGGCGCTCCGAGAAGAGGAGCCGCTATACGGGTTATCCGGCCCGTCTCGCCCATCCCTATAGAAATAACGGGCTTACCCAGGGCATACAGAGAGAGAAGTCTTGCAGCATCACTCATGCTGTTGACCTGGCATGCGATCTTTGCGATGTCAGCCCCCCCTTCAAAACACCAGTAAATAAGCTGCTCAAGCTCCCGCATAACTGGCGTTTTTGTGTAATCATGATATGAAACTATTGTTCTGCATCCATCTGATAGAGCAGCTTCTTTGAGCTCATTTTTGTATATATCATTGCTTTCCACTTCAATGTCAACGTAAGATGCACCATGTTTAATTGCAGATTTCAGTATCTCTTTTCTTTTATCATCATCTATTCCATCAACAGGCCTGAACGTTGCCACAGTTTTCCCTGAAGTGAACATCCGTTCAATATCATTTTCTGAGAAATTAATCCTGTCAAGACGCACTTCGGAAATTTCATGTTCCCTGATTATCCTGCATGCTTCATCGGCTGTAACATCAGCAATACTTACACAAATCATCTGAAACCTCCATCTGCTGATACGGCACCGTTAATTATATCTGACAGCTCATTGAAATCCATTGCTTTGGTAAAAGGCTCTCCATGCCCCTTGAGTAAAACAAAATTCACGCTATGGGATTCCCTCTTTTTGTCAGATTCAATTGCATCCATTATAGCCGGTATATCATCTTTATTGATAATTTCGTTAATCCCCCCCGGCAGCCCGAAAAATTTCAGCAGAGATTTAATTTCATCAGCATAAGCTTTATCTGCATCTCCACTCATGACAGAGATATCAAGAGCAATACCCATACCTGCGGCAATCGCAAATCCGTGCTTTATACCTTTAATCTTTTCAATCGCATGGCCCACAGTATGCCCCAGATTAAGAACTCTGCGCAGATCGTTCTCCTTTTCATCAGCTTCAACAACAGAGGCCTTATATCTGACACATCTGTATACAGCTTCAGAAACTGTTTCCATCTCCATTGAGAGAATTTTTTCTTTATTAGATTGAACAAATTCATAAAGTCCCTGATTATCCAGACATGCTGTTTTAACAAGTTCAGCTATTCCGTTTATATACTCTTCGCGAGGTAGAGTTTCGAGCATTCTGTGATCACAGATTACAAATTCCGGCTGTGAAAAAACCCCTGCCATATTTTTTGTCATGCCGATATTAACTCCGTTCTTCCCGCCAACACTTGCGTCAACCTGCGAAAGAAGTGATGTCGAAACAAAACCAAAACGGACTCCCCGCATGAAAATTGAAGCAGCAAATCCTGCAATATCAGATACCACCCCTCCGCCTATCCCCAGAAGGAAAGTATTTCGCGTGCACCTTAATTCAATCATCTTCCGCATGATATTTTCAATTGTTGAGAGATTCTTGATCTCCTCCCCTGTGCCGATTTCAATTACAGGGAAATCATCAAACATGGCAGAGTAATGTCTGAGAATGTTTCCATCTGTGATAATCACACTGTTTTCCGGACTGGTAAACCGTCTGATTGCAGATAAACTCTCCCCTGCGTAAACAGTAGAAATTCTGTTTTCAAGAGTGATCTTAATCTCTCTCAAATTAACCCTCCAGCCCGTCCAGCGGGTAGATTGACTCATCCATAAATTTTTTCAGTTTCAGAACTTTTGCTGTGAGATTCGCAAACTGTTCAGGTGTAAGCTGCTGGTCAGCGTCACTGAGGGCCTCTTTCGGATTGATATGAACCTCTAACAGAAGACCGTCCGCACCTGCTGCAACGGCAGCTAAGCTCATGGGCTCAATAAGGCTCAGCTTCCCTGTGCCGTGAGACGGGTCAACCATAACCGGAAGATGTGTAAGCTCTTTGATCGCTGGCACTATGCTTAAATCCAGTGTATTCCTTGTATAAGTTTCAAAAGTCCGTATTCCCCTCTCGCAGAGTATTACATCGGGATTCCCCTCGGCAAGAATATATTCGGCGCAGTTCAGCCATTCTCTGAGAGTTGAGTACATCCCCCTCTTAAGTAGAACAGGCTTGTTTGATTTACCCACCTCTTTCAGAAGAGAGAAATTCTGCATATTTCTCGCACCGATCTGGAGGATGTCGGCATACTCGCAAACCCATGAAACGTCGCGGGGGTCGATAACCTCAGTTACTATGGGGAGCCCGGTTTTAAGTTTAGCCTTTTCAAGGATTTTAAGCCCTTTAAGTCCAAGACCCTGGAAGTCATAAGGTGAGGTTCTCGGCTTAAAGGCCCCTCCCCGGAGCATATTGCCTTTCCCCTGTTTAACAGCTTCCGCTGTGAGCATAGTCTGCTCTTCACTTTCAACACTGCATGGGCCTGCAATTATCATGAAATCCTTTCCTATTTCACAGTTGCCGACCTTAATCGTGCTTTTTCTGGCTGAATCTTCTGATTTTACAAGTTTAAGATTCTTCATTTGTTTAAACTCCCTTTATCGAAGCAGATTTACCTAAAAAAAAAAGACCCTTTGAGTTTCATCAAAGGGTCTTTTTATATATACCTGGATAAAACTCGCGTCACACTACTATATAGTTACCATGAAAGTAAAAATAAAAATAACCAAAGCTGAAAGACTTCGGTTCTGTGAGCGCGAAAGCTGCATTTGCAGTATTTTTCATCAAGTTTTTCATAGGTTTTAATTCAATTAATGTAGCAGATATAGCTGACTGCCTGGTCTGTCAAATATTTTTTTTTGAAAATTTAAAAAAATTAAACAATAATCTCTCCGGTCATCCCCCGCAGCCCTTCAGCAATGTCATTGAGTATCCTTGTGGATTCATTTATCCTCCTTGAAATATTTACAATTTCCCCGGCCTGCACAGCAATATCGGATGTTGTGTGACTCGATTCCTCTGTTGCTCTTCGCTGTTCAGTTGTGGATGATTCAATAGATTTGCTGAAATTATGAACTCTGTCATTCAGATTTCTTATTGTTTTTATTGTGATGTCAATATCACCGATTTTATCAACTGCCACATCAATCTGTTCCTTTATTAAACGGATAGACTCATGCAGTTTATCTGTCAGAGATGATGAATCCCCTATAAACATTGAGCTTTCATCGATAAGTTTGGTGCTTTCGTTAATAATTCTTTCAATCTCCTTTGAGTTTCTTGTGGTTTCATCTGCGAGCTTGGAAATCTGTTCAGCAACTATGGCAAAACCTCTACCAGCTGTACCGGCCCGGGCTGCTTCAATTGAAGCATTTAAGGATAGAAGATTTACATTGTCAGCAATATCATTGATAAGCTGTATAAAATTCGACATTTCCCGGCTTTTTTTCTGTACTGTGGAAAACCTCTCTTTTGTTGTTTCAATCTGGGAAAACGATTTCTCAGAAAAGGAGAGTACTTCGCCAAGTGATTTCTGTACCTGCATGGAATCATTTTGCAGAGAATCATTCACCATTTTCAGATCGCTTATAGCTTCAACTGTAATATCCATCTCTTCGCAAAGAGAACGTGAGGTGCTGCTCACTGCGTCAGCGTCATTTGCAAGAGTGTCCAGTGAAACCGTTATCTGTTTAAGTGCCGCAGCCTGATTCTCGGAGATATCATTCATACTGGTGGAGATCTTCTCCTGCTCTGAAGCATGTTTTTTCATTAACATGATTGAATTGAGCACTGATCTTGCCATCTCTTTCAGTGAGCTGACATTTTCCAGTGACTCATTATGCTTCGCAACAGTGAGTTTCAGAAGATGCCGCGCAGCAGAAGCCCCTGTGGTTGCTCCAAGGCCCACCATGCAGTAAACAATATACCTGACAATAATATTACTTGCAGGGCCTCCGGGTATAAGCTCCGGCCTGTATATAAAAGAAGCTGTCTGGGCAGTCACTACAAGTATGAGGCTGTAAATGCATAACCATGGATTAAAATAGAAGATACTGAGGGTCAGAGCAATATAGTTTGCTGCGAAAAGTTCAGGCGCTCCAAAAAAAGCAGTCTGAAAAATCATGAGACAGACAAAAATTGAAGTGAGAGTAATGTATCCTGAAAATATTGTCCCCGGCCGTTTTCTAATGAGAAGTTCGGAAACAATGAGTATCCCTGAAATAACAGCAATCTCAACAGCAATAGTTGAATATGTCAGATATTGTGAGCCCTTACCTGTAAATTTTATCAGGGTCACAGATATGTTGGCAATAACCATAATAGATAGAAAAGCTTTAAGCATTCTTCTATTATTTGTGTGCATTATTTCTGAGAAAATTGAAGATTTTGTCAGTTTTACGTCATCGATATTATTTTCTGGCCCCCGGTTCATCTGGCCCTCCGGAATCGGGAAATTTTATGCAGAAGTATATTACATTTCTGCACTTTATTCGGATAAAATTACTTATGCGTTGAATATAGGAGGGAACATGGATGAATTCAAAAAATGTCAAAAAACCGGGGCCGGATTTATCTTAAAAAAATTCTCATTCAATATACTCCATGGGGAACCTGAAGAATTATGGAGGGTAATTTGTATCGGCCTGAAATTAAATAAAAGAGAAATGTTTATTACGGCTTGACATTCTCATCGAATAAATATAATTTACTATGGTACTGCTATGATCTGCTCACTGGGGGTGGGGGAAATTATCCGGCCGCGTTCATAAATTATTTCAGGTTTGGCACAAAATCAGCGTAAAACTGTAAAATTAATTGTTGACATAGAAACGGCACTTTCTATGATTTTATCCTGATTTTTCCCTTAAATTGCATCTAAACGCCTACGTAGCTCAGTCGGTAGAGCATTTGCATGGTAAGCAAAAGGTCACCAGTTCGATTCTGGTCGTAGGCTAATTATGTTTTTAAATTAAATCTTTTCCCTGTCTTGCATTAAAAATGCTTGACTGGATAGGGGCAAATATTAGCTTGCTCTTGGTTTACTATATATAAGTGTGGGGTATTTATATGCGAGACGTGGTATTACTGATATGTCAGGAGTGCAAGAATAAGAATTATTCTTTTACAAAGAATAAAAAAGGGCAGTCTGGAAAGCTTGAAGTAAAAAAATACTGCAAATTTGACAGAAGACATACTGTTCATAAAGAAACTAAGGCTTAGAGTTACCCCCATTGGTTGCTAAGATAAAAAATTGGATACAATTTTTCAAGGACTCGAGGGAGGAGCTGCGAAAAGTAACCTGGCCCGACAGGGAGGAGGTTACCAGCTTTACAGTGGTGGTTGTGGTTGCCCTTGTTGTCTTTTCCATATTTTTATGGCTGATTGACACAGGACTTATGGCCCTTATCAGGGTGGTGATGAATTAATATGGCAAAAAGATGGTATATAATTCATACTTATTCCGGTCATGAGAATAAGGTAAAGGCAACACTTGAAAAAAAAGTAGAGAATCTTGGTCTCACTGAGGAGATTATAGATGTAAAGATCCCCACTGTTGAGGTGCAGGAGGTCAAGGACGGCCAGAAGAAGACCAAGTCAAGGAAGGTTTTCCCGGGATATGTTCTTGTAAGAATGGAACTTAATGACCATACCTGGAGTGTCGTAAAAGGTGTTCCGGGAGTAACAAATTTTGTGGGAGCTTACGGCTCGAATAAACCTAAACCTTTAAGTGATAATGAAGTGGCGTCACTTTTCGACTCACTTGGCGGTGAACAGAAAACCGGCGAGAAAGCCTCAATAACTGTAGATTTTGTTATTGGAGAGCATGTAAAAGTAACAGACGGACCATTCAGTAATTTTACAGGTATAGTAGAAGAGGTTTATCCGGATAAAGGACGCCTTAAAGTAAGAGTTGAGATCTTCGGAAGAGGCACTCCGGTTGACCTTGATTTCCTTCAGGTAGGGAAGATATAATTTAAGCTTTTAAAATGCGGGTAGAGGGTTTACCTCGAAACAATCCCGTTAGCACAGCATTGAATTTTTTCATAAGCATCGGTTCATTGCTGGAGTGAGACCCTGTTTCACGAACAATAATTTTGAGTTATCGATATAGGATAGAGAAATGGCACCGAAAAAGAAAAAAGTAATGAAGATGATTAAGCTGCAGATAACCGGCGGACAGGCTAACCCTGCTCCTCCTGTGGGACCTGCACTGGGTCAGGCAGGCGTCAATATAATGGATTTCTGCAAAAATTTTAATGAAAGAACAAAAGAACATATGGGAACAGTAATTCCTGTTGTTATAACTGTTTATGAAGACAGGTCATATACTTTCATTACAAAGACACCACCGGCGTCTGTTCTTATTATGAAAAGTCTCAAACTTGCAAAAGGCTCAAGTGAACCGAATAAGACCAAGGCTGGCAAAATAACAAGGAAGCAGCTTGAAGAGATAGCTCAAATCAAGATGCCTGACCTTAATGCCAATGATATAAATGCTGCTGCAAACATTATCGGCGGAACTGCCAGGTCCATGGGAGTTGAGGTTGTTGACTGATAACAACCGGCAATGCTAAACGAGGTATAAGGAATGAAAAGAGGAAAAAAAATTACTGAGGCGCGCGCGAAGGTGGATAAAACAGTCCTCCACGGCGTTGAGGAAGCTATTAAGCTTATGAAAGAGCTGAAATGGGCTGGGTTTGACGAGTCTATTGATATGTCTATTAAAATAGTACACAAAAGTATGCAGAACATCAGGGGATCCGCAGTTCTCCCTGCCGGTACAGGTAAAACCAAAAAGGTTCTCGTAATATGTAAAGGTGAAAAGCAGAAAGAAGCTCTTGAAGCCGGCGCTGATTATGTTGGAGCTGAAGATGTAATAGAGAAAATTAAAGAGGGCTGGATTGATTTCCAGGCTGTAGTTGCTACACCGGATATGATGAAAGAGGTTGGTAAACTCGGCGCGACTCTCGGAAGAAAAGGCCTTATGCCTAAGCCGAAATCAGGTACTGTTACTGATAACGTGAAAGAGATTATAAAAGAACTCAAAGGCGGCCGTATTGAATATCGTGCTGATAAAACAGGCGTTGTTCATATACTCATCGGAAAAGTATCTTTTGATGATGATGCGATCTCTTCTAATATAAAAGCTTTTTATAACCAGATTATGAAAGATAAACCTTCAGACGCGAAAGGTAACTATATCAAATCCGTTTATATAAGTTCAACAATGGGTCCTGGTATAAAAATCAATCACAAGGGGATCGAAAGATAATGGTAAAGCAATATAAAGTAGATGAAGTTGCTGAACTTAAAGCCAGACTTCAGGAAAAAGGGAATGTTATCCTTACTGATTATTCAGGTGTTAAGGTAAATGATATTGCAGTGCTCAGGCGTCAGCTTGCTGAAAAGGGCGCTAAATATAAAGTTGTTAAAAATAATCTTTTCAGAAGGGCTCTTGAGGAGTCTGGATACAAAAATATAGACGAGCATCTCAAAGGACCAATCGGCGTTGCTTTTGCAGGCGAGCAGGTTGGAGAGGTTGCGAAAGTCCTCAAGGAATTTGCTGAGAAGAATGATAAATTCTCATACTTTGCAGGTATTCTGGAAAACACAGTATACGGCAAAGATCAGATTAAAAGAATAGCAGATCTCCCGTCAAAAGAGGTTCTTCTTTCACAGACAATGTCTATGATAAACGGACCTGCAAGATACATTGCAACAGGGATGAACCAGGTTATGGCATCACTGGCAAGAGGGATAAAAGCTGTAGCAGAAGCAAAAAATAATTAATTAACTTTAATTATTAATATATAAGTGGTTTAGGTTTAGTTCCATATATAAGCGTTAGCGAATTTACGGATCAATGCCTGGCCCTTTATAGGTTTTTGCGGCATAAAGACCGCATTAACTTGAAGTAATTCACTAAGTATAAAGGAGTAAAAAATGGCAAAATTAAGTATTGAAGAGCTTCTCGATGCTATCGGAAGTCTTACACTTGTTGAAGCTGCTGAACTTGTAAAAGCAATGGAAGACAAATTCGGCATATCTGCAGCTGCACCTGTTGCTGTTGCTGCTGCCGGCCCGGCTGCTGCTGAAGTTGAAGAGCAGACAGAGTTTGATGTTATCCTCACAGGTTTCGGCGATCAGAAAGTCGGCGTTATCAAAGTTGTTCGTGAGATAACAGGTCTTGGACTCAAAGAGGCAAAAGAGCTTGTTGAAGCAGGCGGAAAAGCAGTTAAGGAAAAAGTTTCCAAAACTGAAGCTGAAGCAATCAAAAAGCAGCTTGTTGATGCTGGCGCAACTGTTGACGTAAAGTAATTTATAAACAATAGATTATTTTGAATAACAGAAGACTGTCCTTCAATTTTGTACTTTCCATCAATAGGTTTGATCTGTTGGGTCAAACCTATTGGTGTTAATTATGCTGATTTATTTTTACTCTGATTTTAAATTTATGTTTTTTCATATGTCNNTATCCTTAAATAAAATAAAGGTTAAGGTTTATATAGATGCAAGAGTCCAAAAAAGTCGTAAATTTCGGTAGAATCAAATCTAAAATTGACCTGCCAAACCTGATTGAAATCCAGTTAACTTCCTATGAATGGTTTCTGCAGTCCAAAACTTCCAAAAAGAAGCCACAGGGACTTCAAGCCGTTTTTGAAGAAATATTTCCTATAGAGAGCCCGCATGATGATGTGGTGCTTGAATTTGTAACTTACGAAATAGGTGATCCTAAATACTCCGAGTATGAATGCAAGGAGAGGGACGTAACCTTTGCTGCGCCACTTAAATCCACTATAAGGCTTATAAGAAAGGACAGCATGGAGGTAAGGGAGCAGTCTGTTTATATGGGAGACATCCCTCTCATGACTGAAAGGGGTACTTTTATAATTAATGGCGCGGAGAGGGTCGTAGTAAACCAGCTCCACAGATCCCCCGGTATTTTCTTCTTCTATGAGGAGGATGAGCGTGTCTACAATTCAAGAGTAATCCCTGACAGGGGTTCCTGGCTTGAGTTTGAAATGGACAGCAAAGGCTACATAGTCGGCCGTATCGACAGGAAAAAGAAGTTTCCTGTTACTCTACTTATAAAAGCCCTGGGCTGCGAGACAAATGAAGAGATAGTAAAACTTTTCTACAATATTTCCAGGCAGAAACTTAAGGGTGAAGAGGATTATGAAGCTCTCAACGGAAGACGCGTTGCTTCTGACGTAATCAGTAAATCTTCAGGCGAAGTGATCATCGAGGCATCTGAAAGGATTAACATCGATATTATTGACAGGCTTAAAGAGGAGAAGGTAACCGACGTAGAACTTATTGACTTCCCGAATAACAAAGAGGATGCGTATCTCTGCGCAACTCTACAGACAGAGCCTGAATTTATTAAAAAGAATCTCCGGGTGGAAGCGGATCATGACTACTCTGCGTCCGAAATCGCACTCCTTGCACTTCATGCTATAATGAGGCCGGGAGAACCTACTAACCTTGATAACGCGAAATCTGAACTTGACAGGCTCTTCTTCAATCCAAGAAGCTATAGCCTCAGTTCCGTGGGCCGTTACAAGATTAACAGTAAATTCGGATTTGATACCGACAGTGAGACTCTTTCAAAAGATGATATTATCCACACTATAAAATATATCCTTTATCTTATAGCTGAAGCTGACGGTTATGAATATGAGTACACCGGAAGCAAGGGAAATAAGAAAGAGAAGAAATATGTCTACACAATTGTAGACGATATAGATCACCTTGGAAACAGAAGGGTAAGGTCAGTTGGTGAACTTATCATGAACCAGATCAAGGTGGGTTTCCAGAGAATGGAGCGGGTTATCAAAGAGAGAATGACAATTCAGGATCTCGATGTAATTACTCCGCAGGCTCTTATAAGCATTAAGCCGATAACAGCTGTTATAAATGAATTTTTCGGTTCCAGCCAGCTTTCACAGTTTATGGACCAGACAAATCCTCTCGCGGAGCTTACTCACAAGAGGCGTCTTAACGCTCTGGGACCTGGCGGTCTTTCCCGCGAAAGAGCGGGCTTCGAAGTAAGGGACGTTCACCCTTCTCATTACGGAAGGATGTGCCCTATTGAAACACCTGAGGGTCCGAACATCGGTCTTATTGTTTCTCTCAGTACCTTCGGAAGAATCAACGACTACGGTTTCCTTGAAACTCCATACAGGTATGTTGAGAAAGGTGTTGTAACAGATAAGATTGAATATCTTACTGCGAATATTGAAGATAATTATTCAATAGCTCAGGCGAATGCCGAACTTGATGATAAAGGAAATTTCGTAAAAGCTCTTATCCCCTGCCGTAACCGAGGCAATTTCCCGTACAAGAAACCGAAGGAGATCCAGTATATGGACGTTGCTCCTGACCAGGTATTTTCGGTTTCTACCTGTCTCATCCCGTTCCTTGAACATGATGACGCTAACAGGGCCCTTATGGGTTCCAACATGCAGCGTCAGGCTGTTCCTCTTCTTACAGAAGAGGCTCCTCTTGTGGGTACAGGTATGGAGGCTGCTGCTGCCTACGATTCAGGTGTTCTTGTAATAGCAAAGCGGGGCGGCGAGGTTATCTTCTCTGATGGGAGTGTTGTCAGAATTAAGACATCCAATGGCGAGGTGGACGAATATCCTCTTCAGAAGTTCAAGAGAACAAATCAGGGAACATGTTTTAATCAGAAGCCTATAGTTAAAGGCGGGCAGAAGATTAAGGCTGGTGACGTTCTTGCTGATGGCCCTGCAACTGACAATGGAAGACTCGCTCTGGGAAAGAATATTCTTGTGGCATTTATGCCGTGGATGGGGTATAACTTTGAGGATTCAATTCTTCTTTCGGAGAGACTTATTATTGAAGATGTTTATACATCAGTTCATGTAGAGCAGTTTGAAGTAGACGCAAGGGAGACAAAGCTCGGACGCGAGATGATTACACGTGATATACCGAACCTTAATGACAAGGCATTCAGGGATCTTGATGCTGATGGTGTTGTCAGGGTCGGCGCGTTTGTTCAGCCGGACGATATCCTTGTAGGTAAAGTTACTCCAAAAGGTGAGCAGGATCTTACTCCGGAATATAAACTCCTCTATTCAATTTTCGGAGAGAAAGCACGTGAGGTAAGAGATACTTCGCTCAGGGTGCCGAACGGTGTAGAGGGTATTGTTGTAGATGTCAAAAGATTCTCCAGGGAAAACGGAGACGAACTTGCTCCCGGAGTTGAAGAACTTGTAAAAGTATATATAGCAGATAAAAGAAAGATATCTGTTGGAGATAAAATAGCGGGACGCCACGGCAACAAAGGTGTTGTTTCGAAAATATCTCCGGCTCAGGATATGCCGTATCTGCCGGATGGGACACCGGTTGATATTGTTCTGAATCCTCTGGGTGTTCCTTCGAGGATGAACCTCGGTCAGCTCCTTGAAACAGAGCTTGGCTGGGCAGCTCATGAACTTAATGTCCTTATGGAAACACCGATTTTTGATGGTGCAACAGAGGAGGATATCAAGGAGAGTCTTAAAAAAGCAGGTCTACCAGAAACTTCCAAATCTGTACTTTATGACGGAAGAAACGGCCAGCCTTTCGAAGGGGAGGTTATGGTGGGTTATGTATACATGCTGAAACTTGCGCACATGGTTGATGACAAGATTCACGCAAGGTCAACAGGCCCGTACTCTCTGGTTACTCAGCAGCCTCTTGGAGGAAAAGCGCAGTTCGGCGGACAGCGGCTTGGAGAGATGGAGGTCTGGGCGCTCGAAGCTTATGGTGCTGCCTATACTCTGCAGGAGCTTTTAACTGTTAAATCGGATGATATGCTCGGAAGGGCAAGAATTTATGAAGCAATAGTCAAAGGTATAAATACTACATCACCGGGTATACCTGAATCATTTAACGTTCTCATACAGGAACTTCGCGGTCTTGCTCTTGACGTAAGGATCTATGATGACAACGGAAACGAGATAAGCCTCTCTGAATGGAGCGAAGGATTCAGCAAACCGAAGAGAAAGATTCATATCGAGACTCTTGAAAACGAAGATTACACTGATTAATTAGTGTGCCCGTGAAATGGGCGCATGGTACATATACTAAATTTACTGTTTAAGGATAAATCATGAGGGACTTTAACGATTTCAGTTCTATTCAGATTAAGCTTGCTTCACCTGATATGATCAGGGACTGGTCTTACGGCGAGGTTAAAAAGCCTGAAACAATCAACTACAGGACTCTGAAACCGGAACGGGACGGTCTTTTCTGCGAAAGAACATTCGGTACTACAAAAGAGTGGGAATGCTATTGCGGAAAATTCAAATCGATAAGATATAAAGGAGTTGTGTGTGACAGATGCGGTGTTGAAGTTACACACTACAAGGTAAGAAGGGAGAGGGGCGGACATATTGAACTTGCGGCCCCTGTTGCCCATATATGGTATTACAGATCAGTTCCTTCAAGGATGGGTCTTCTCCTTGATATAACTGTAAATAATCTTAAATCTGTTCTTTACTATGAAAAATATATCGTAATTGATCCGGGTGATGCTGAAGCGGATGATGTTAAACGCGGCGATATAATTGATGAAGATGCATACTACGATCACTACGAAAAATATGGTGACACATTCATAGCATCAATGGGTGCTGGAGCTATCAAAGATATGCTTGTAAATATTGATCTGGATGAGGCATCCAGAGCCCTTCGCGCAGAGATCGATATGAAATCTGCCAAAGATGCTAAAATCGATAAGAAGCTTATCAAAAGACTTGAAATAATTGAAGCTTTCAAAGAGTCAGGGAACAAACCTGACTGGATGATACTTGATGTGGTTCCGGTAATTCCTCCTGAACTGCGTCCTATGGTTCAGCTGGATGGCGGACGTTTTGCCACATCTGACCTGAATGACCTGTACAGAAGGGTTATAAACAGAAACAACAGGCTTAAGCGTCTCCTTATGCTCCGCGCTCCTGAAATCATTGTTAGAAATGAGAAGAGGATGCTTCAGGAGGCTGTTGACGCACTCTTTGACAACAGCAGAAGGAAACGTGCTGTTAAAGGTAAGGGGAACAGGCCTCTGAAGTCCCTCAGTGATATGCTTAAAGGAAAACAGGGACGTTTCAGACAGAACCTGCTTGGCAAAAGGGTGGACTACTCCGGACGTTCTGTAATTGTTGTAGGGCCTGAACTTAAGATCCATCAGTGCGGTCTCCCCAAGAAGATGGCTATTGAGCTCTTTAAACCCTTTATCATGAAAAGACTTGTGGATAAAGATTTTGTCCAGAATATAAAATCAGCCAAGAAGATGGTTGAAAATGAGCGCGATGAAGTATGGGAAGTTCTTGAAGAGGTAATCAAGGAACACCCTGTACTGCTGAACCGTGCTCCGACCCTTCACAGGCTCGGTATCCAGGCATTTGAACCAACACTTGTTGAAGGTAAAGCTATTAAACTCCATCCGCTGGTATGTCATGCGTACAATGCTGACTTTGACGGCGACCAGATGGCGGTTCACGTGCCGCTTTCACCTAGGGCGCAGCTTGAGTGCTGGACACTTATGCTTTCAACAAATAACCTTCTTTCTCCTGCTAACGGACACCCGACAGCTACACCTTCACAGGATATAGTTCTCGGTATCTATTATCTGACAGATATGATTGCTGGAAGCGAAGGGGAGGATAAGTACTTCGATGATTTTAATGATGTAATAAGATCAATTGAACATAGACAGATAAGGTACAGGACAAGAATTAATTACCTCATGGGTGATGATTTTGTTTCAACAACTGCCGGGAGACTTATATTCAACAGACTTCTCCCTGAAGGCTACACTTATGTTAATAATGTTGTAACTGATAAAGCGCTCTCAAAAATAATTGCTGATGTTTTCAGAAATTACGGTCCTAATATCACGGTTAAAATGCTCGATGATATAAAAGAGCCAGGATATAAGTATGCCACAAATTTTAGTCCGACAATTTCAATATCTGATATTATCGTTCCGGACACAAAGAAAGTTATTATAGCTGAAGAAGATAAAAAAGTTGAAAGCATTGAAAATGAATACCGTAACGGTTTCATTACAGATGAAGAGCGTTATAACAGGGTTATCAACTTATGGACAGAGGCTAATGAAAAAATAGCCAACGTAATGTTTAATGAACTGGAAACCAACATGGACGGTCATAACCCGATATGGATTATGGCTAAATCAGGCGCCAGGGGGAGCAGACAGCAGATCCGTCAGCTTGCAGGTATGAGGGGTCTCATGGCTAAGCCGAGCGGTGAGATTATCGAGGTTCCGATTCGTGCAAACTTTAAAGAGGGGCTTACTGTTCTCGAATATTTTATCTCAACAAACGGAGCACGGAAAGGTCTTGCGGATACAGCTCTTAAAACTGCTGACGCAGGTTATCTTACAAGACGTCTCGTAGACATTGCTCAGGATGTTGTAATCACAAGTGAAGATTGCGGTACAACAGTTGGTATAGATATCTATCCGATTAAAGAGGGGGATACAGTAATTGAATCTCTCGGCGCAAGGGTTCTTGGAAGGACTCTTCTCTATGATCTGATTAATCCGGTAACGGGTGAGATTCTCGCGAAAGCAGATGATGTTATTGATGAGGTGATTGCTGATCTTATCGATGTAATAGAGATAGATTCTATCGAAATACGTTCAGTACTCACATGTGAGTCGAAACATGGTGTATGTGCCAAATGTTATGGAAGAAACCTTGCTACTTCAAGGCCTGTAGAAATTGGTGAAGCTGTTGGTATTATCGCTGCTCAGTCAATTGGCCAGCCGGGGACACAGCTTACAATGCGTACTTTCCACATCGGAGGTATCGCCTCAAGGTCAGTTGAAGAGAGTGAAATAAAATTCAATTATCCGATTTTCATCAAAGAGATTACCTCTAAGATGATTCAGACTGAAGAAGAGAAGATAATCACTGTAAGAAGAGGATATATTATTGTTCACAGGATAATCTCCGAGACAGAACTTAAGTCTAAAGCAGAACTTCTGATGAATGACGGCGAAAAGATCTATGCAGGTAAGGTTTTTGCAAAGGTTGCCGGTGAAGATGAGTACAAGGCGAGCAATACAGGTATCCTCAAAATAGATAAAAAGAAGGTTTATATACTTGGTGATCCATATTCAATACCAGTGAATGTTGGAACAGAAGTTATCGCGGAACTTGATTTTGACAAAAAGAACGGCGTATTCAGAGTAGTCCCGAAACCTTATGCAGCGAATGAAATAATAGCGTCATTCGACCCGTGGTTTGAACCTATACTTACAGAGATAACAGGGCGCGTTGAATTCGTGGACGTTGAACTAAACAAGAGTTTGATCGAAGAGATTGACCCTGTATCCAATGTTAAGAAAAGGGTAATCGTTGAGTATAAAACTGAAAAGCTTCAGCCAAGGGTGAATATTTTCGGCACAAGCAATGAACCGACAACATATCTTCTTCCTAAAGGTGCAAACCTCATGGTTGAACACGGTGCAACAGTAAATGCCGGTGTGGTTCTTGCCAAGATCCCGAGAGGAGCTGAGAAGACAAAAGACATCACAGGCGGTCTCCCCAGGGTTGCGGAACTCTTCGAGGCAAGAACTCCGAAGGACGCTGCTACTCTTACAGCCATTGACGGAACAGTAACAATCGGTGATACTGCAAAAAATAAGCGTAAGATTATAATCACTGCTGAAGATGGATCGCAGAAAGAGTACTCAATCCCTGTTTCAAAATTCCTGCGTGTTCAGGATAAAGACTGGATCACAAAGGGCGAAAAAATAGATGACGGCCCTGTCGATCCCCATGAAATTTTAAGGATTAAAGGACCAAGAGAACTCCAGAAATTCCTTGTAAACGAAGTTCAGGAAGTTTACAGGCTTCAGGGTGTCGCCATAAATGATAAGCATATTGAAACAATTGTCAGGCAGATGCTCAGGAAGGTAAGGGTAACAGATCAGGGGGATTCAAACTTTGTTATTGAGCAGGTTATAGACAAGTTTAATTTTATAGAAGAGAACGACCGAGTTCTTAATGAGGGTGGAAAGCCGGCTACTGCTATCCCTGTGCTGATGGGTATCACTAAAGCGGCTCTTAATACAGAATCTTTTATATCCGCAGCGTCTTTCCAGGAGACAACAAGAGTTCTCACCGATGCTGCTATAAAAGGTAAGGTTGACCACCTGAGAGGACTCAAAGAGAATGTTATTATCGGCCATCTGATTCCTGCCGGAACAGGTGTCAGGATATATAACAATATAAGTGTATATCAGAATGAACCGGGAGACCTTGAAGGAGTTGCACCTGAAGCAATAGAAGCTGAAGGCATTCAGGAGAATCCGGAATTGAGCATAGCTGACCTTGATAGTGCTGAAAAATAGGCAGCTTTTATTAATTTCTTGACAAAATATGCTCCGAATTGAGGATAACTCAAAATCGGAGCTGATATTTGTTTTTGAAATTATCATTTAATTTATNNGGAGTTGAAATGCCAACAATTAACCAGTTGATAAGGAATGGTAGAGAGAAAAAGCTGAAAAAATCTAAATCTCCAGCATTGACATCATGCCCTCAAAAAAGAGGAGTCTGTACAAGGGTAATGACTTTTACACCTAAAAAGCCTAACTCAGCCCTCAGGAAAGTTGCAAGGGTAAGGCTTACAAATGGAATAGAAGTAACAGCATATATACCCGGAATAGGCCACAATCTACAGGAGCACTCAGCTGTTCTAATCAGGGGCGGCAGGGTAAAGGACCTTCCCGGTGTAAGGTATCACATAATCAGGGGAACACTTGATTCTCTTGGTGTAAATGACAGAAGAAAAGCCCGTTCAAAATACGGTACAAAAAGGCCGAAGGCTTAATTACACTATTTAAGAGAAATTGTTAAGAGGATAATATATGCGCAGACGGAGACCAGTTAAAAGAGAAGTACTTCCAGATCCTAAATTCAACAGCAAGCTTGTGTCTAAATTCATAAGCTGCATGATGTATGACGGAAAAAAAGGTGTTTCTGAAGCAAATTTCTACAAAGCCATGGAAATCATCGGTCAAAAAACCCAGAAAGATTCGATTGAAGTATTTGTTCAGGCACTTGAAAACGTTAAGCCCCTTGTTGAAGTTAAATCAAGAAGGGTTGGTGGAGCAACATATCAGGTACCGATTGAGATCAGACCTGAAAGACGACAGGCTCTTGGAATCAGATGGATAATTAATTATTCAAGAGGCAGATCTGAAAAGACTATGTACCAGAGACTCGCTGGTGAGCTTATGGATGCATTTAATAATTCAGGGTCTTCGATTAAGAAGAAAGAAGATACACATAAAATGGCAGAAGCAAACAAAGCTTTCGCACATTTTAAGTTCTAGAAAATAAACTGATCTTGCATCATGACAAATACCAGGCATAACCTGGTATTTGCTGTTTATAAATATATTCACAATAATCACAGGTATA
>DINC01000033.1 GCA_002425885.1 Spirochaetia bacterium UBA5550
CTTTAGCAGGAGAAATAAACCAATATGACTTGATCGCTGCTTCAGATATAATATGCGGTATGTCATCCATGTTTTTAATCGAATCAGTAATTATGAAAAAGCCAACAGTCAGTATTCAGATAGGATTAAACAGGGAACACCCTTTTATTCTGGACAGGTTGGGGTATCTGAGAAGTATATTAAATCATGATGATTTATTTCAGGTTGTTAAAGATATAATTGATGGGAAGCAGAGTTCGGAGTCAAATTTTGAATTAATTGAGAACCCTGTTGATAATATAATCACCCAAATGGAGAAGATATTATGGCAAAATTAGCGATAAGCGGCGGGAAACCGGTCAGAACTAAACCATTCCCTGCATATATAACAGCAGGTGTAGAAGAAAAGGAAGCTCTATGCCGTGTAATTGACTCTGGTGTACTTTCCAGATATCTTGGTGCATGGCATGAGCAATTCTATGGCGGAAACGAAGTTCAGGCTCTGGAAAAAGAATGGGCTGACTATTATAATGTAAAACATGCCATTGCAGTTAATTCAGCGACTTCAGGTTTAATCTGTGCTGTCGGTGCCATAGGCATTGAACCCGGAGATGAAATAATCGTCTCACCCTGGTCTATGTGTATATCTGCAACTGCCCCTCTTTTCTATGGTGCTATACCTGTCTTCGCTGATATAGAACCAGATTTTTTTTGTCTTGATCCTGAAAGTGTTGAATCAAAAATAACATCAAAGACTAAAGCTATAATCGTTGTTGATCTCTTCGGTCAGACATATAATGCGGATTCCATTAATAGAATAGCAGCAAAGTATGGATTAAAAGTAATTGAAGATTGCGCACAGGCTCCCGGAGCGTTGTTAAATGGTAAACCTGTAGGGACTCTTGGTGATATCGGCGTGTTTTCGTTGAATTACCACAAGCATATTCATAGCGGCGAGGGTGGTATGATTGTTACGAATGATGATAATCTTGCGGAGCGTCTTCAATTGATTCGAAATCATGCAGAAGCTGTTGTTGAAGCAAAAGGTGTAGATAATATTACTAATATGATAGGGCAGAATTATAGAATGACTGAACTGGAAGCTTCAGTAGCCCGTTGCCAGTTGAAAAAGTTGAATAGTCTTAATTCCAAACGCCTTCAGAATGTTGTTTATCTTGAATCGGGCTTAAAGAATATTCCATGTCTTGCTATTCCGAAAGTAAGAGAGAATAGTACGCATGTTTATTATGTTCATGCCTGCAAGTATAATCAGGGTATCTCTCGAGTCTCTGCTCAGAAGTTTGTCAGCGCAGTAAAAGCAGAATTGCCTCATTTCGAACTTCGGGAGAAGGAAGGCACTAAATTGGGAGCAGGTTATGTTAAACCGCTTTATCTTATGCCTGTATTTCAGAATCGCATAGCATTCGGAAAATCCGGTTGGCCTTTTAATTTAAATGATTCAGTAACTTATGAAAAAGGGTTGTGCCCTGTTTGTGAGGAGTTGTATTCCGGCGGAGTGGTGACAAGTGAGTTTATGCTGCCGAGCCTGAATGAAAATGATATTAATGATGTTGTGTCAGCTTTTGAAAAAGTATGGCAAAACAGAGAAGAGCTGTTATGAGAAATGTTTTTCTGTCTGGTTCAAATATCTATCTGCGGGCATTGGATATTAGTGATTTAAATGGTGGCTATTTAAACTGGTTAAATGATTCAGATGTTTGTGCATATAATTCACATCATGTTTTTCCTTATTCCAGGGAAAAAGCTGAAAAGTATATTAGCAGAATAAATGAATCGTCAACTGATTTAGCTCTGGCTATGGTAGTAAAAGAAAATAACAGGCATATCGGAAATATATCGCTTCAGAATATTAATTTTATAAATAGAAATGCTGAATTTGCCATACTGCTTGGCGAGCAAGAGTATTGGGGAAAGGGGTTTTCTAAAGAAGCATCATTATTAATTGTAAAACATGGTTTTAATGAGTTTNNTAACCTTAATAGAATATATTGCGGTACTTCTGAATTTAATATTCCTATGCAAAGGTTGGCAGTTTATCTGGGTATGCAGGAAGAGGGGCGAAGACGTGAAGCGCAGTTTAAACATGGACGATATAATGATTTAATTGAATATGGTGTAATATATAAGGATTTTTTTAAAATCTTTGGAGGTGAAGATTGAACTTGTCTAATCTGAACAGATCTAAGTCATTACTTGAAGAATATGGTATTAAGTATTGTATCCGATGTTGTATGCCGGAAACTCAGGAAGGAATAACATTTGATGAAATGGGTATATGTCAGGCCTGTCAGTCATCAGAACAGAAGATTCATATAAATTGGATTGAAAGGGAAAAACAGCTAAGGGAAATTTTGGATGATGCAAAATTAAGATCAGGTGATAACTATGATTGTATTTTGCCTATAAGTGGGGGAAAGGATAGTTTTTTTCAGGCGTATGTCTTAACCAGGATTTATGGCATGAAGCCATTGGCTGTGACTTTTTCTCATAACTGGTATAGTGAAACAGGGTGGTATAATCTTCAGCTTTGCCTTGAAACATTTAACCTTGATCATATGATGTTTACACCTAATAGAGATCTGGTAAATCGATTGGCAAAGAAATCAATTTATGCAATTGGTGATTCGTGCTGGCATTGTCATGCCGGAGTTGGAGCTTTTCCTTTAAATATTGCGGCAAAATTCAAGATACCATTACTGGTTTGGGGAGAATCAATAGCTGAATCATCAGGGAGAGCTTCATATAAGTGCCCTGTCCATAAATTTGACAGAGAATATTTTACTAAAGTCTCAGCTAAAGTTACTCCTGAAAATATGGTATGTGAATATTTGTCAAGAAAGGATTTATATCCATTTGAACTGCCAACAGCTCAGGAATGTGAGCAGGCGGGTGTTTTCGGAATACATCTGGGTGATTACATTTTCTGGGATGACGAAAGGCAGACCGAATTTATAAGAAATCATTTCGGCTGGAAAGAGACAGAGATGGAAGGAGCTTATAAAGGTTATAAAAGTGCCGAATGTATTATGGCAGGCATGCATGATTTTACATGTTATTTAAAAAGAGGGTATGGGCGTGCTACTTTTCAGGCTTGTGTTGATGTCAGGAATGGATTATTGACAAGGGAAGAGGGTTTTGAAGTTGCAAAAAAGGATTGTGAAATACCGAATGTATTAG
>DINC01000247.1:0-397 GCA_002425885.1 Spirochaetia bacterium UBA5550
TAAAGATTTTCTATCTGACACTTCAATAAGGCCTCTGCACATTGAAGGTAAAAATCTTCTCTGGGTTTCTATCTATAATATTCCGGAATCAGGTTCCAAATCAGGAATTACCTTAAAACCGGATAATACAGCTATGATAGATCTTAAAGGAGTGAATAGCGAGGCCCGGGCTGCCGCAAGAAAAAAGGATATTACAGGACTGCTGGAAGTAATATTGGAAAATCAGCCGATCTCATGGCTTGCAAATGCCGTACTCTACTCGGATATTCACGTGGATGATGGTAAAGTAATGGTTTACGGGGCAGGTGATGCCTTTCAATCCCTTACGCCGGGTTATACATATCCGTTAGAAGGTACAATTGCCGAGAATATCTTAGATTACAATTTAGATTATATG
>DINC01000247.1:412-9250 GCA_002425885.1 Spirochaetia bacterium UBA5550
ATAATTGTTGAGAATACTTATGAAAGTATTAAACCTGTTGACTGGGCTATATTTATCCCCAGCGGAATAAAATCATATTTTGCTAAACCATTTTACAGCAACGGTAAACTTGTTACTGTTCTCATATTCTGCTCAACTGAGCTTGCTGTTTTTAATGAGGAGAATATTAAATCATACGATTCCCTCTATCCGGTTTTTGAAAAAAATCTTGATGTGATGAAGAAAAAGCTGAAAAACCCCGCATAACCGGTAGAACCGGTTATCAAAAAAACTTCAATAATAAGCCGATTTATAATTGACACTCAAAATACGCACTTTCCCCTGTTAAATGAATAATAATTCTAATTATTCAAATATTTTATATAAAAAAATAGAACTTATTGGCCGGATTTGTTAAATTAAATGAAATACTTTTTCTAAAATAAAAATTGTATATCAGACAATGGATGCATATCATTTTTAACAATTCCGCCATTATTAAACGAGGAAAAGACATGAATGAACAAAAGCACCGTAAAATTTCCACAAAGTATCTGAGCAGAATTATCCCCATAACTACCATTGCATTAATGCTGTTCGGGCTTATCTCTTACATGATTGTACGTAATGACAGTGAAAAATCATACCACAAAACAGCAGAGATAATTACAAACCAGACAAATGCCGCTTTGAAAAACTGGATTGATGACCAGATTGTAATTGCACAGACCATAGCCTCAGATGCCCGTGTGATAAAAGCCTGCGCTAACCCGTCGAATCCTGCACTGGTTGCCGAAGCTGACAATTATCTTGAAAACATGCACAAAAGATATCCGTATTATGAAAACCTCCCCCTTGCAGCCAAACTGCCGGATAACCAGAGCTTCACTGTCACGGTTAACGGAGAATCACGGGTAATAAAAAGCGGACAGTTCTTCAGTGACACAGTAAAAGGAAATACAATAGGTAAAGCCGGGATGCAGCTGCTTTATATACAGAAAACTTTTGAAGGGAAACCATATTTTATCAGTAATGTCTATCCAAGTATACTCAGAGGAAATCCTATTTTTGTTGTGGCTGCACCTGTAATTCAAAACGGCAGAGTGGTGGGATCTGCGATTATAGCTCCGCAGATGGATTATTTTACCAAACGATTTGTTGAACCCAGCAGGTTAGGTAAAACGGGCCGAATGACAATGTTTGATTCAACGGGCCTGATTATTTCACATCAGAATAAAGAACTGATTCTTAATAATAAAATTCTTGGTTTGGTTAAACCTATTCTGGATAAAGCTCTGGCAGGCGATAATTATTTTACTGAGCACTTTGACGGAGCAAAAAAAGTTTTTGTGTCTTCTAAATTCGACTCTAAAGATATGAACATCCAGTATGACTGGTATATTCTTTTCACACAGGATAAAAACGAGATAATACAGCAGGCGCTCGGTTTTCTTATTTCCACTGTAATATTTATATTAATAATCAGCGCTATTCTTATAGCTTTCATTTATTACCTGACAAAAAAAATAATGGTTCAGCCGTTAAATGAGGTACTCAATGTAGCTAACAAAATGTCCGGCGGAGATCTGAGCGTTGAAATTGAATCGGCAAATAACGATGAAACAGGCCAGATGCTTGGAGCTATGAGAAATATGATTCAGCAGCTTAGAAAAATTGTGGGGGAGATTCAGACCACAACAGTTAACCTGGCGTCTTCATCAGAGGAGATGTCAGCATCATCAGAATCTTTCGCAAGGAACTCGCAGGACCAGGCTGCTTCAGCTGAGGAGATAACAGCAACTGTGGAAGAAATATCAGCAGGTATGGACAGTATTTTTCTCAGCACAGTTGAACAGTTCGACAGCATGAATGGCCTGATAACAAAAATTGATGAATTCACAAAAAATACAAACCTCATGGGTGAAACAGCGAAAGATTCATTGAAGCTGACAACGGAGATTGAAGCAGAGGCAAAAGTGGGGAGCGAGTCTCTGAATAACATCAACCAGAGCATGCAGAAGATCACCGAAAGTTCAGGCGCCATGACCAATATTGTTAATATAATCGGCGGGATTTCAGAGCAGATCAACCTGCTTTCACTGAATGCAGCTATTGAAGCAGCAAGGGCAGGGGATGCTGGTAGAGGTTTTGCTGTTGTTGCTGATGAAATTTCAAAACTGGCAGATGAAACCGCTTCAAGTATCAAAAACATTGAAACCTTTATCGCTCAGAATGATAATGAAATTAAAAAAGGATTAACAATTGTAGAAGATTCAATTTCAACAATCACAAAAATTATCGGATTTATCGGGTCTATCACGGATGTTATAAACCGTATATATACATTTATGCAGCAGCAGATAAATTCCAATTCAGAAATATCTTCTGAAGTTATGAAGGTAAGGGACCGGTCTGAGTCAGTTAAAATAGCTATCGAGGAACATAAAATTGCAATTCAGGAGATATCCTCTTCAGTGACAAGCATAAGTACACTTACCCAGAACAGCGTTGAGGGTGCTGATGAAATGGCTGATAATTCCCGCAGCGTTGCTTCCATGGCCGATAATTTAAAGAAAACAATCGATTTTTTTAATGTCTGAAAAGGCTTAAAGCTTTAAAAAAAAACATACCGGCTGACCTGTAACGGGGTCAGCTTTTTTTGTCCCCGATTCTTGAAATAACTGCATTTTAAAATTTTTTAAAAAACCACCGGGAAATACGATTAATTTTTTTTTTCTCTCCATTTCAGTGTATATTAATGTATAATTATTAAATTTTACTAATTGGTAGAACCAATTAGTAAAATTTAAGCAATCTTCGCTATTTTTTCGTTGACCTGTGGTTTTTTAAAAATTATTTAAGGATAAAATAAAGAATTGGTTGGACTTGTTAATGTTGGTTAGAGAGAAGAAAAATCTGTCACATGAAATAATCCGCTATATCCTGGAGCATAATGTCCGGCAGGGTGATGCTATACCATCAGAAAGAAAACTTTCTGAAATACTCAGTGCAAGCCGCAATTCTGTAAGAGAAGCCCTTCGAAAACTTGAAGCACAAAGTGTTATTGAAATAAAGCCCGGCAGCGGCTGTTACGTTAAGACATCAGAAATTGAGATACTCGCTAATCCTGAAACCGATACCCGTGCGCTGGCTTTTCAGCATCTCGAAGCACGCATGGCAGTTGATCCTGACATAATGCAGCTTGCTGCAGAAAGGATCAATGAAAGAGAGATTACCCAGCTTAAAAGCCAGATTGTTAAACTCAGCAGAAGTATCCTGGCCCGCGATATTAAGAATATAAGCAATGATGACAACTGTTTCAGAATGACGCTGGCAAGATGCACAAAGAACAGCATGTTCCCCCTTATGATACGTCAGCTTGAAAAGAATAATTTCACATTGTGGCAGATTGTTCACGAAATGTCTGACGAAGAACTGAATGAAATTTTCGGTACTTACGTAAAAATACTTAACTGCATTAAAAAGAGAGACGCAGGAGCGGCAAAAACTGAGGTAAGAAATCAGATTACCACAATTTTTAATTTTCTGCGCAGCACCCCTGAAATCCGTTCTGAAAACCATGCAGAAGCGGGGGTTCTTCATGATTAGCCGAAAAGACCTCTTTAAGTCTGTCTTTAATAAAAAGACCATTGTAAATACAATTGAAGCGGTTCTACCCGTTGATTTACCTGAGCCTGAACCTGAGTATGACATTCCGGAATTATCAGGTGATATGCTTTACTACGAAGCAATGAGGCTCGGGATAGATCCTTCAACATTGCCCTCTGATAAACTTAAACAGGCGGTAATTACTGAAATGCTCAAAGCACAACAAAAGCAAGCTCCATCAGAATCCGGTCAGGCCTTAGCCGGTGATTCTGCTAATGGATAAAAAAAGTTCAAAGGAGATTACCATGGAAGATAATGGTAAAAATTACCTGGAGGAACGGAAGCTGGTTAAAAGATGGAACGGGCCAATCCCTGCCATCGTAAGCCTTCTGTTAACCCTAACAGTATTCTACATCACATGGTGGATTATTCAGGATCCTCGCGGTTGGCTGAGAATGTACACCCCGTATGTAGGTTATATGTACACAAGATGGTGGCTCATTGTTCTCATCTGGATGGTCTACCTGTTTAACTTCTGGCCCTTTAAAAGGGAGTGGGTTTTTAAAACACACCCCGTTGTAAAGGGTGTAGTATTAACAGCTATTTCAGCAGTTGTTCTTATAGTTCTGATCAAAGTTTTCTTTGAAGGTTTTCTTGGAAACTATGGTCTCGCTTATTTCAACCCTGACCAGCTGACTAAGCTCCCCGGAGTTACAGAGTTTTTTGCAGTTGAGTATTCAGCTCTTGCGTGTCTTATGTTTGCCGCAATTGCATCATGGCTCAGCCCTGCATGGGTTGTTGCATGTGAAGAAGCTCCATGGAAAAACCTGCCGCAGCCTGCCAAAGGATTCAGCATGTGGGTGTGGTAACCTTCTTTATCAGTACAGTTGTATACTTTGTTACAATGCACTCACACATGGGTATACTCTACTATCCGTGGCAGTATTTCACATCTATTGCTCCTCCATACTGGGAAACATTTGCTGACACAGTTTCAGGTAACTTTCACGTTTCCTGGATTATGTGCTGTACTGTTGTTGTATGGCTTCTTGAGACAATATGGGAGAGATTCCCGTTCTGTATGATAAAAAATACAGCGCTCAGAAGACTTTCAGCATTTTTCGGCATCATAGCAATAGCTCTCGCAATGCATTTCTTCTTCTATTTTGTTCAGGAGCTTACTTATGGTGAAGCAATAAGGGGAACAAGAAGGGACGCAGCTCCTGACTGGAGATGGCTCCATGTCGGTGAAATGGCGATATTCCTCCTGGTACCGGCACTCTTCCTTAAATTCTATGCAGGGAACTGGCCTACAAAATTCAGCCTGCCTGTGAATGTTCTCGCAAGAACAGGTATAACAATTGTGTCAGGTATAGTTCTTTATTATGTATACTACAGGTTCGGTCACCTTGTTCTCGGAACTCAGAAAGGTTTCTCTCACCCGCAGCAGTTCCCGATGATTCCGACAATCTGGCTCATCAATATCTGGCTTGTTCACCACTGGTTTATGGATAACTGGCCGGGATGGAAGATGGTTCCAAAAACAGCTGAAGAGATGGCTGCTGATGAGAAAGCGCATGAAGCTCAGGTTGCTGATATCAAATGGAGCCCCACTCTGGGATTCGGTATAGGTGCAGGAGCAGTGCTTGGCCTCGCGCTTTATTTCATTACAATAAAGCTTCTCCCTGTATTCTATAACATTATTTCAATAATTCCCCAATAGGTATGAAGGAGGGCTTAAATGTCAGATAATAAAATGAACAGAAAAGATTTTCTGAAGGGCGCTGCCATTGGTGTAGCAGGTGGTACAGTGGCCGCAATGGGGCTCTATTCATATTCCCCGTTCAGAAAAAGTAATTTTAAGGCTAAAACCAGGAAACTTAACGATTTTGGCGTTTGTAAAAGTATTAAGGTTACAAACATCTCCGAAACAAGCTGGTTTGATAACGCAACCCTCATGGGTGATATAAAAAAATCGGGGGGCCTCCTGGTAAACCAGTACAGCTATAACTGGCCCCCCTTTGGAAATGGTAAAGGCATAGGCAAGGGTACTTATGAGGAAGGGATTGCAAAAATCAAGCATCTTCTTCCTAACAGACTTGAAGAAGCATGGGACATCGTAAAAAAGAACTGCGTAAGCGTTGATAATGCAGGCGGTTTTTCATGCCTTATTGAAATTGAGCAGATGGACGGCAAAAAAAGAAAGTTCCTTCTCGATTCAGGCTGGAATTACGCATGGATTGATGAATGCTTCAAGCGTGAAGGTATAGACAAGATGCTTGCGAATAACGAGATCGAAGCTATCTTTGTATCACATGAGCATTTTGACCACTACTGGGGAATACCTGTAACATTTAAGTATAACCCGAACATCACTGTTTATGTTCCAGAGGGTTTCTATCCCGAAGGAAAACAGTACATGAAAGACGCAGGCCATAAAGGTAAATTAATTGAAAACAAAAACGGTATGAATAAAATTATACCCGGTTTTGCAACTTATACTTTTAATGTACCTATTATATGCAGGGTTTTTGGTGAACAGTCACTCTACTTCAACGTAAAAGACAAAGGTATGGTGAGTGTAACAGGATGCTGCCATCAGGGGATTATCCAGTTTGCTGACACTGCTTTCAAAGAGATGAAGTATGAAAATGACAAGCTTCACGGTATCTATGGCGGACTTCACATCTCTCCATTTGAAGACTGGGACCCGAAATATGATGACCTTGTAATTTCACTCGGTAAGTACGGTTTCGAAAAGATCGGCTGTAACCACTGTACAGGTATTCTCTGCGCCAAAAAGTTTGTTGAACGCGGATATCCGGTAGTCAAGGGTACGGCAAGATTCAGGACGAAAGAAACAACGTATCTCGGCAACGGCGATACCATCACTTTCGGTAATGTTTAACTTATAAAAATCTGATAACGGGGGGCAACCCCCGTTATTAACAGGAGGATAAAATGAAAAAATTTTTAGCAGCAGCTATTGTAATGATTTTTATGGCAGGATGCGGGAAACCGGGTGTAATTCCGGAGATGAAGGAGTTTATGGCAGCTTTCGGTTCAAAGGAGAAAATGACCGAGGTAGTGACTAAATATTCCGCTAAACCTGAAGTTGTGCCTGAAGCGTTACAAACATGTAATCTGGCTAAACCTAACATTACAAAAACAGAGAAAAAGGATGGAAAGACAGTATATACAGCTGAAGCTTTAGTTGAAAAATGTGAAAATTCAGTGACAGCTGTGGGCACAATCAGAATTTTTGAGATTGGATGGGAAAATGGTAAAATTGTCTCCTTTGAGTGGCATGGGCCTAAAGGCGGTAAAGTAGAATACTAATGCCAGTCATTAATTATATAGATAAGAAGGAAAGCATGAATGTTAACAGAATTTTTTCAGCAGGGAGAGCTCCTGAGTCTCCGGAACAGGTTCAGGAGCTCCTCAAAAATATTATAACAGTTACAAATTATCTCCCCGGTGTGAGGAATACTTTAGGCTGGAGAGGTATTTTTAGAATTCCATACGAAGAGGAGAGCTGGACATTTAAAAGCACAGAGCATCCCGGAGTTTTCGGACTCGATTACGCAGGCTCTGGTGAAAAAGATGGAATTTATTCAGCATCATTCAACATGTTCTATTTCCCTGATTCTGAAGAAGAGGCAATTGAAAAATTCCCGATCAACGGGGCGGTTTACGCATACCATGATGATTACAGGGAGCTTATCCGCTCCTTCCCCGAACATCCGGAATTTTTCAATTATTTTTTCATCGGGAAACTGATAATTACCTTCCGCCCTTCAGACTCAGCTATCTCCATAGGGATTGAGTCACTATCTGAAGATATAATAATTTCTGAAGAGGGCGTTATGGTTGATGGCGCCGAAGGGAAGGAATACCTTATTGAACCTGGCGAACCTGAACAGGCAATCCCCTCATACGCTCTGTCATGCACTGTATTTAATCTTCTAACATCCTCTCTCTCTTTTCATCTGGAGAAAGCACCGGAAGTGAGGCTGAGGCAGTATAATGCAGAGAAGAAAATTCTTGCAGGGGGGAATATCCGGCCTGTTGAAAGTAATGGTGAAGTTAAACATAATTCGCTTATAGCGATGTTTTACTCTGATGAAACCGCTCAGCCTGAGGATTTTTTTAATTCCGGGAAAACCGGTAATGAAATCAATGAAGTCACCTGGATGGATACTCACAGCAGCATTCCGGAGGAGTTTTCCGCTTTCACATTTACAAACTCCGGGAAGATTATCAATACCACTTCAATCAATAAAAGTCTTCTTGGAATAGAGACCAAACCTCCGCTTTACATAATTTCCGGATTCCTGGGAGCGGGAAAAACCACGTTCATCAAAAATTTTCTTGAGGCGCAGTCGCAGAAGTATCTCTTCGGAGCTGTTGTCCAGAATGAACTGGGGGAAGCGGGTCTTGATGGGACACTTGTATCTGACGAATGTAAAGTTATTGAGATGGATGAGGGATGCGTATGCTGCTCGCTATCAGGGAATTTAAGGCGCGGGATAAACACTGTTATCGGTGAATTTATGCCTGACTTCATTATACTTGAAACAACAGGCGCTGCAAACCCGATGAACCTTACTGCCGAGATTCACGATCTCAGGGATCTTGTGCGATTTGACTCTGTAACAATTATTATTGATGCTCATAATATCATTGAATCACTTGATAAATACAGTATCGCTAAAGAACAGGTTAAGTCAGCAGACATCATGATCCTTAATAAAACTGACGGCCTCACAGAATCTGAAATTGAAGAGAGAAAAAAAATATTAACCGGGATAAACAGACGTGCCCTGATATATACTTCTGAATACGGCAATATAAATCCTGCGCTTCTTTATGACCAGGATATCAGTACTACGAATAATAATCCTGCCATGAGTTTCGCTGTTCTCAATAATAAAACTCATGCTGATGACGGGTTGTCCGGGACCTCCATTACTCTCCCTGATGCTCTCAATAAAGAGACTTTCCTGAAAAAAATTGATGAACTACCATACGATATTTTCAGGATTAAAGGGATTATGAGATTTATTGGTGAGGATAAATTTTCAGTATTTCAGTATGTTTCAGGGAGATATGAAATATCTCTTCATACTGATGAGCGTGAACCTGAAAAATCATTTATAGTATTAATAGGGAAAGATATTGATTCAGAAAAACTGAAAGAATACTTTGCTGATTAGAGCTTAATTTGTCATTCCGGTTTTGTCGCAGACA
>DINC01000248.1:0-12573 GCA_002425885.1 Spirochaetia bacterium UBA5550
TAAACCCACCTTAACAAATATATTTAATATATTTTCATACTAAAAAGTAAAACAAACTTGCGGGAATGTCAAGGTTTTCTTCTTTTCATTAAGCTTTTTTACTTCCAGCACTTTGAACCCTTGGCCAACAAGTTAAAATGCAACACAAACGATTCTGAGCAGAATTAAAAGGATTTATAAACTGAGTTCCGACTATATAGTCAGTTTTAAAACACAAAACCGGAAAATCACCGAAGTAAAAGCAGAGTTCATTACTACACAATTATTCTTTATATTAATACCCCGCCGGAACCCTCTACTAATAAAGGGAGCTGGCGGGGTATTTTACTATGAGCTTTTTATAATAGTTTTAAACACCTTACAGTACCCGCGTGTGGGGTTAAAAAGAAATTTTAACCGGAATGGTGGCACTTATAATGAGAAGCAGCCGATGGAGGGCATACAGTAAGTTGCTTTGCTTTATACGGTGAGTTGCCCGGAAAGGCTTCCGGCTGGAGGGGTTGTTTCCGGAAGCTGGTAGCCGGTCGGCAGAGTTTTACTAATTGCTTTCTTAGGACGATGAATTGACAGCCTGATTAATTGCCGCCCTGGAGGTTAAAATTTACCTTAATTTAGGGGTGGCGGGGGCTTACGGGGGACGTTGAGTTTTGGAGACTATGAATATAGATTAAAGGAATAAGTGTGGAGCCGGTCAGCTTGCTGATTGGCACGACTCTTGCTCTTTACCGCAAGGGGCGTGCCAAAGGCGAAACCAGGCACGATTTAGAATAAGATGCAAGGGAGAAATTGAAATTATAAATCAATCAGCGGTGCTGGGATTTACCAGCGGGGTAAAAGACGTGATTACAATTTTCATATAATCACGTCTTTGTATATTTTATCTCTGCTTCCTAAAATAAGTAAGCCATATTGCCCTTGTTAAAAATAGCAGCAGCGCGAAAGCCCCTGATACAAAAATAATATCAGGCACCATTCTCATCCATGAAAAAAATCGGATGAATGCCCCTGATGCTATTTCAGGGCTTCTTGCATACCACAAACCGTATTTTACCGCGTAATAGAACTGGTAAAAACCGGAAGGTATAAGGCTGAACACTGTCATGGCGAGAAGACCGCCGTTTAAACCCCAGAAACTTACTTTCAGCAGAGTGTCCGACCACGAGTCAATCTTTACGATATGGCGTACCGAAAAAAGCATAAGCGCAATCGCAAGCAGTCCGTATACGCCGAAAAGTGCAGTATGCGCATGAAGAGGTGTAGTATTGATCCCCTGAATGTAATAAAGAATAATTGGCGGGTTTATAAGGAACCCGAAAACACCTGCCCCGACAAGATTCCAGAATGCAACCGATATAAAAAAATATAAAGGCCACTTATACGGATAATTGACACCGGATTTTTTCAGCAGCTTCATATTACCTGCAGCTTCAAAACCCAACAGTGCAAGAGGCACAACCTCAAGGGCGGAGAATACAGCACCTATCGCGATAAGAGGTGCAGGTGTACCGGACCAGTATAGATGATGAAATGTTCCAAGCACTCCGCTCCCAAGATAAAGAAAAATACTGAGGTAGACTGTTATCTCGGCAATTTTCTCACCTACTGCTTTGATTCTTGTAAGTATGAACGCAAGCACAACTGTGGCGAATACTTCAAAAAAACCTTCAACCCAGAGATGAACTACCCACCATCTCCAGTACTCCGCGTCAGAAAGATGGCTACCTTTACCGTACATGAGCCCTGCCATATAGAAAAGAGGGATGGCGATGGAACTATATAGAAGAAGATGAGTAAGCCCACCTTTATCATTTTCTTTTTTAAGAGCAGGCAGAATTGCTCTTAATACAAGCACCAGCCAGATGAGCATCCCTGCTATAAGAAGAATCTGCCATACCCTGCCAAGCTCGATGTATTCATATCCCTGGTGTCCGAAATAGTATGCAAGATCCGAAAGATAACCGTTTACAGAAAGCCATGTCCCCGCTAATGTACCCACAACGACAACTACTATAGCCGCAAAAAGCAGTGTGACAAATTTCCACTGATGTTTCGGTTCATGGCCGACAAAGGGACCGATGAAGAGACCTGCCGCAAGAAAGCATGTGGCAATCCAGAAAATTGCAAGCTGGATATGCCATGTCCGCAATACGGCATAGGGGAGTATTTGAGCGATCGGCAATCCGAAGAAACTTAAGCCCTCAACTGTATAGTGTGCAGTGAGAGACCCTGTACCGATCTGTGCTGTGAATAGAAGTACTGCCACCAGAAAGAAGGGGAGTACAGCTATTTGACTTGGCGAAGGCACCGGCTCCTTAAAATCTACAGAGGAGGGGACTTCATAATCCTCACCGGATATATACCTGTTATACACATAGAGAACAAGACCGATTGCAAAAATTAAGAGAACTACGCTCACAATAGACCATATTATAAAATCGGGTATCGGTTCATTCCCGACAAGTTTGTCATATGGCCAGTTTGTTGTATAGGTTATATCTTTTCCCGGACGGTTCGTACCTGCCGCCCATGCAAGCCAGGAGAAGAAAGATGCAACTATACGCCCCTCTTCGGCGTTACGGACAATACCCGGCTGGAGTCCCATTCTGTCATTCCCATCTTTAAAGAGAGCAGTATAATAAACGATCAATGCTTTATGTGCTTCGGCCTGATATTCAGTATAGACCAGGCTGCCATCTTTATCAAGCCGGTTGGTTTTAATCTCTTTAGTTACGGCCGCTGTGAGAAGGGCTTTTTTTTCAGCATCAAGATTATCAAATTCGTTTTGAGTAAAAAGAAATGCTTTATCTGATGAAACTTTTTCATAACGTGCCGCAAGGTAAAGACCCATCCGATGGAGATAATCAGCAGACCAGTCCGGAGCAAGATATGAACCGTGACCCCATATGGTGCCTATATGCTGCCCCCCCCTGCTGAAGTAATAGTTCTGCCCCGCCATGATATCTTTACCGGTAAAGAGAACCTCACCGCTGACGCTCTTTACCGTATCAGGAATTGGCGGCTTCTCCTTCTTTATCATATAACCGCCGAAGATCAATACACCAAAACATAGACCGAGGATGAATAACAAAACCGCTCTTAGCTTTACACTTTTCATTGCATTCTCCTTTTTATACAGCTGATGATTCTATTTTTTTGATTCTGAAAGTTTAACCACAAGAAATCTGGCTAAGGTATCAGATTCATTATAGACACAATGAGGTATGTCGGCCGGACTTTCAATTATGGAATCGACTGACACTTTCTCCCTTTCATCGCCTATTTCAATAGTTGGTTCCCCTTCCAGAATATAAAAGACGACATCTACCGGTGTAACATGAGACTTCAGGCTCTCGCCGGGATTAAGAGCCATATGAATTATTGTGGCCTGTGGAGATTCAAAGATTTTTTTTGTCGCGACGTTATGCGGATTACTGAATGTATTTGATTCTGCAACGCTTGTTATTTTCATATTATTTTAACCTATTTTTATTTTATACTAATCGCAAAGTTTTTACCATATTCCATACAGAGAGCTTCACCCTCTTTATCGGGTGTCCATAGGACTTTGATACCATCGTTCAATAATTCAAAACCGGACTTAAGTGCCAGATCATTAAGCATCTTTACAGATTCACCGCTCCAACCATAACTACCGAAAGATGCCGCTTTTTTATTTCTGAATTTTAAACCTCTGACTTCCTCCATCAGTCCCGCCATGGCCGAAAGTATCCCGTTGTTGATAGTTGAAGACCCGAAAAGAACTGCTTTCGATTTGAATATTTCAAGGATTACATCGTTTTTATCACTTCTTGATATGTTATACATTTTTACATTAACACCGGCATCGGCCTGTTTTATACCCTCCAGAATATTTTCAGCCATTATTCTTGTATTCTCCCACATGCTGTCGTACACAAGAGTAATCTGGTTTTCCTGATAATTATCAGCCCACTCCAGATATTTTTTTATAATCTGTACCGGGTCTTCTCTCCAGATAACACCATGACTTGGACAGATCAAATCAACCGGCAGATTAAATGAAAGTACCTCATTAATTTTTTTAGTAACCATGGGGCTGAACGGCGTCAGAATATTCGCATAGTATTTTATGCATTCAACGAACAATTCATTCTGATCGACCAGATCATTAAACATATATTCAGAGGCATAATGCTGTCCGAAGGCATCATTGCTGAAAAGAATATTGTCGCCCGTCAGATAACACATCATAGTATCAGGCCAGTGGAGCATTGGTGCCTCAATAAAGATCAGCTCCTTACTCCCCAGGCTTAGCTTGTCCCCTGTTTTTACTACATTCAGATTCCAGTCTTTATGATGCTGGCCCTTTATCGATTTTATTCCGCTGGCAGTACAGTAAATCGGTGTATCAGGTATATGACTCATCAGCTCGGTAAGAGCTCCGCTATGGTCTATCTCCGCGTGATTTACAATAATATAATCTATTTTTTTAAGGTCAATTTCGTTCATCAGGTTTTCAACATATTCCTTAGCGAAGGGTTTCCATATGGTATCGATAAGTGCAACTTTATCCTCTCTGATCAGATATGAGTTATATGNNTTATATGTTGATCCTTTATGAGTTGAATATTCATCTCCGTGAAATCTGCGAAGCTCCCAGTCAGTTTTTCCGACCCAGTAAACATTGTTTTTTATTGGTCTGTTCATCTGTATTTACTCCTTTCCTATTTTTTTAAATATTTTCTGTTAAACTCTTCCAGCTGTTTATGGAGTTCTTCGTGTTTTCCTTTACCTATTACATTCTCTTCAAATTTCTCAAATTCTTCAAGCAGCTCTTTATGCTTTGCTTCGGTAAGTTTTTTGTCCCCCATTGGAAAAAGAACCGTATTCTCTTTTTCGATATGAGAACGCAATAGTCCTACATACCCCTGTGCGGCTTTGACAAAGCCTTCATTATCAAATACTTTTTCTGACACAGAGCTCTGCATCTCTTTAATAAATGCTCTCCCTGCATCGTGCTCGGATAACATTACGCCTATAGGGCCGTTTGCCCTGGGAATTCCGGCAGTTTCAAGCGCGGGGAAGTAAAAGCCCTCCTCTTTACCGTGATGACATTTATCAGCAAAAAGTTTAAGAAACTCTATCAGTTCTATAATATCACCGGCTGGAACATCCTGACCTTCATTGACCCTATTCGATATTTCATCAAGCACTCTAAGCGCAAAGAGAATTGCATCATGTTCGTGAACTAAATCTTGACTCGCGTAATTCATAAAATCCTCCAATACCACAGGTATCTACTGTTTAGTTTATAGTTAAACAGAAAAAAANNCCTGTATTGCATAATATATGTGTTATTATGCAATTATACTTCATATAGGTGAAAACAATGAAATCAGACCAAAGCAGAAAACTTGCAGACTTTTACATAGTTCTTCTTGAAGCTGAAAGAGCTGGTGTCCAATCGATTAGCGATATTCTCCCATCAGTCGAAGATGGTGAACTTAAATCGATAATGACACGATATCTTCGAGACGAAGGGATGAACTGCCAGATGCTCATTGCTCTTATTAAAAATCTCGGTTATGAACCGGGGAACAGAACCGGTGACTTTGTGGAGAAAATTAAAGAGCTGAAAACCACGGCTGAAAAACTTGAACTTCTTGTTAAAGGGCAGGAATGGGTTGCGAAGCAGATAAGATATAACCGTGAACTGATAGATACAGCATCAAGCAGATTTTTTCTGGAAGCAATGAAAATCCAGCATGAGGAAAATGTTGATTCAATGAAAAATATGTTAAAATAAAGTACTGTCGGGATTTCCGGTGCCGATGGCAGTGGAATAACAAAGCGTTTTTCAGCTGTAATTAGTTGAGGATATTTAATAGAGGTTTATTGTGAAGGAGTACATATCGCCGCATTGCCGGATTCAGGGGTGTGCAGGCTCTGAAAGATGCCGCAATGCTGTAATTGAGAATGATCCCATACTTGAAAAGATATCGTTAGAAGCGAAAAAAATTGAGGCTTCTTCGAATCATTCAAATGTGAGCGAGAGTAAAATTCTTAGTCACCGCTTATTTTCAGCATCAGCATCGTTTTGTCCCAATGCATGTTCCCGTCCGCAGATTACAGATTTTGGAATTATTGCCGCTTCGATTGTAAACATAACAGACGCCGGATGTACCGGCTGTAATGCATGTATTGAATCGTGCCGGGAGGATGCCATAAGATTTAAAACACCGGTAAATCCGGAGATCATCAGAGAAAAATGTCTCCACTGCGGAAGCTGTTCTACAGCATGTCCCACCGGAACTATTTCATCCTCAAAGACCGGTTACCGCATTTTTATAGGTGGTATGATGGGGCGTCATCCTATGCTTGCCGCGGAGCTTCCAGATATATATGACAGAGATTCTGTTATTGAACTTTTTAAAATCTGTTTTGGAATTTATAATGATCATTTTTATTCAGGGCTTCGTTTTAGAAATATGATTCTCCGGTATCCGGAAAAATTACCACTTTCTTTGAGAGAGATTTTTTTAACTGCTTTAAACGGAGAATTCCACATTAAAAGCGATACGGCGGAACAACAGCGAAGCGTTACACCTTCAGAGGGAAATTATCGATGAATATATTATTAATGTCGTGCGGCTCACTATCCTTTATTCTGCTTGCAGCACATTTTCTGCGATCGGGGGATATCTCCATTGCCTTTGCAATGATAGGCTCTATCTTTCTGATTTTTCTTAAACGTCGCTGGAGCAGATACATCTCGGCCATTATACTCTCTGCAGGAATACCGGTATGGATAATGACCGCTGCAGGCTCTATACAGCAGCGGATCACGACAGATTCACCATGGATTAGATTAAGTGTGATAATGGGTCTGGTTATTGCATTTTTTATTCTCATCTCTTTTTTGTGTTTTAAATCTGTTAAAAATATAAAGGAGAGAGAGACAGACCGGTGGGCCGGTGGCGCAGTATTGCTTACTGTGGTTCTTCTCATTATAGGGAGATGGAAAGCCCCTTATCAGATGATTATTTTTGACCGTTTTGTTCCGGGGAGCGGTATGGCTGAAATTGTTCTGCTTGGTATTTACTCGGGGTTTATAACAGAACTTTTTCTGACTTTGAAAAATACTTCAAAGCTCAGAGTCCGGATGTGGGCGGGATTTTCTGTGGTCTTTTTTCTGCAGTTTATACTGGGGATTTCAGGTATAGATCAGTTTCTCATGACGGGGAATCTCCATATTCCGGTACCGGCTGTTATAGTCGGCGGACCGGTATTCCGTGGTAGCGGTTTTTTTATGATGACATTGTTTTTTGTTACCATAGCTGCGGCGGGTCCTGCCTGGTGCAGTTATTTCTGCTATTTCGGTGCCTGGGATAATGTTGCAGCGAGGAGAGCCGGAAAATGCGGCTTTATCCCAACTAAAAATATTTTAATACGAGTTTTGATACTGGCAATTATTGTTTTTACCGTATATATGTTTAGAATATTTTCTGTTTCTGAAATTGCGGCAGCATCAGCGGCTATCTGTTTTGGTCTGACAGGTTTAATAATTATGAGAATGATGTCTGCAAAGCGCGGAGTTATGATACATTGCACATCATACTGCCCAATTGGACTGATAGCAGCCCTCGCGGGGAAAATATCTCCATTCAGAATACGTATAGAAAAAACATGCTCATCATGTATGGCATGTTCTAAGGTGTGCAGATACGGTGCATTGGGTAATAATGAAATCATATCGCATAAACCGGGGCTTACATGCACATTGTGCGGCGACTGTGTAAATGTCTGTCATAACAATTCAATTCATTACAATTTTTACGGATTATCTCAAAAAACCGCGAGAGCTCTCTTCACAGTAATTGTAGTTTCAATTCATGCGGTTTTTCTTGGATTTGCACGGATATAGCAATTATATAAAATTAGCTGAGATACACTGAGTTCGTTGAAGCGGACTCCCGATGTTTCAATGGCAGAGTTTTGAGGCCGCCATAGAATTTATAAGGAGAAAATTATAATGAAAGATGACTTTTCTATAAACTGTATTGTACCGGAGATGTCGGATGATGATATTTTCGATGCCATGAAAGAAATTGATGGTTATATCGATATCACACCTTCAGACTTCCGGGAGCTTTACTCCAAAGCCTATGTACATGCAATTTACAGGTATGAACATTCAATTAAAGCGGGAGATATAATGACCGAAGATGTAATCTGTGTTATGGAGGATACAGACCTGACTGAAGTAGCGGAGATATTTGCAAAACAGAATATTTCCGGAACACCTGTAATAAAAAATGACAAAACGGTGACCGGAATTATTTCTGAAAAAGATTTTTTAAAAAAACTTATTAAAACTGAATCATCGAATTTTATGGCTGTAATAGCTGAATGTCTTGCCCATAAAGGCTGCATTGCCGAATCAATCCGTAAAGGTAAAGCTGGTGATATAATGAATTCACCTGTCATAACATGCACGGAGAACACTCCGCTTTATAAAATATCGGAGCTGATGAGTTCTCACAAAATTAATCGAATGCCCGTTATAGACCAGAATACCAGGATCACCGGAATAATTACGAGAACGGATATAATAAAAGCATGGTCGGCGAGGATTAAATAATGAATTTTTTTGTTAAAATGAAAGGTATTACTAAAAGTCCACCCTCCGTAAATATGTCTGAAATTATATGGTCATGGATCGGGGCATTTATAGGAATATCCGCTGTCGGTTTTGTCCATTATCGTTTTTTTGAACAGCATGATTTTATTCTGATGATCGGATCTTTTGGAGCAAGCGCTGTACTTGTTTATGGAGCGATAAAAAGCCCGCTGGCACAGCCGAGAAATGTTATTGGAGGACACATGCTATCCGCATTAATTGGAGTGCTGACTTTAAAAATGATACCGGACCCGCTCTGGCTCGGTTCAGCCGTTGCTGTCGCAACGTCTATTGCATTAATGCATGCCACAAGGACTCTCCATCCGCCCGGAGGAGCAACTGCACTGATTGCCGTCATCGGAGGAGAAAAAATAAAAAATCTCGGTTTTATCTATATTTTATTACCAGCTGGTGCCGGTGCCGTGATACTTGTTATTGTTGCACTTATTATAAACAATATTCCCAAAAACAGAAAGTATCCGGAATACTGGATATAAACATAATACTTTGCCTGATATTAAACTTTTACCATAAGGGGAATCTGATGAATAAACTCGTAGAGTTTTTTTTAAACCGCTCAATGCTTGTAAATATTATTGTAATTGCTGTTGTCGGTCTCGGCATCAAAAGCGTTATTGAACTGAGGAAAGAGGGCTTCCCTGAAATTTCGATGAATAAGGTAATTATACAGACAATATACCCCGGTTCTTCCGCCGGGGATGTTGAACTTAATATTGCTGTACCTATTGAAGATGCCTTAGAAGAAGTTGAGGGGATTAAAGAGATTTTATCAGTTTCTGAAGAGGGCGTATCGCGGGTAGAGGTACAGGCTGACGATAATGCCACACCTGAAGAGTTCCGCAAACTTTACAACGAAATTGAAAATGCGCTTGCAGCAATAGACAATCTTCCGAAAGAGATCGAAGGTAAACCGTCAATCAGCGAATTCACCTCTTCCGATGTACCCGTGATGGAAGTTTCATATACCGGATCATATGAAGTACTGAAACCTTACCTTGATAAACTTGAATCTAAAATAAAAAAACTTCCCGGTATCGCCGGGGTTACCCTCATTGGACTCCCTGATGAAGAGGTGCAGATTCTTGTTAATCCTGTTCTCGCGAGAGAATACAATACAGATTTACGGATGATTTACAACTCTATTCAGAAACGGAACATGGAAGGTTCAGGTGGTACTCTTGAATCTTTCGTAGGTGAAAAGAAAATAGTTTTTTTAAGCAAGTACGATAACTATAAAGATGTACTCGACACAAATATTATAATGAACGCCGAAGGTTACGGCATTAAACTTAAACAGATAGCTGCGTTGAAAGTTCTACCAAAAGAGATGAATCTTATAGTTAGAAATAATGGCGAAAGAGGAGCGGCGTTATCAATAAGAAAAACAGGTTCAAGTGATCTTATAAAGACAGTTGACGGAATAAACAGTCTCCTGAAAAACGAAATACTCCCTGCCGGTATTAATGCTAAAGTTCTTTTTGATCAATCCAAGCTTACCCGTAATAGAATAAGTCTTCTGGCAGGAAATGCTGTAATGGGTTTTATTCTTGTTCTTACTTTACTGCTTATAATATTTGATCTCAAAACTGCTGTATGGACAGCCTTCGGTATCCCCTTTACCCTTTTAGGGATGTTTATTTTTATGAAATTCTACGGCATATCTTTAAATCTTATATCTCTCGGCGGTTTTATTATAATACTCGGCATGCTGGTTGATGATGCTATTGTTATTGCCGAAGAAATTAATACCGGCAAAGAGGGGGGACTCGGCTCAAAAGAGGCAGCCATCACAGCTGTTAAAAAAATGTGGATACCGGTCGCGGCATCGTCTCTTACTACTATGGTTGCATTTTCCCCGTTGTTTTCACTCGGGGGTTTTCCCGGTAAATTTATCTGGGCAATTCCGCTAATGGTAATAGTCGGATTATCAATTTCCTTACTGGAAAGCTATTTCCTTTTACCGGCTCATCTGCATCATGGCAGGAGTAAAAAAACAGTGAAAAGAGAATTTGTAATCCGCATTGAAAACGGATATAAATCATTACTTAATAAAATAATCAGGTTCCGTTATCCGGTGTTTGCTTTTGTTTCAATAATGCTGCTGTTGTCAGTACTGCTGCTTGCGAAATTTGTTAAAAAAGATGCCTTTCCTCAAGATGCAGCAGAGGGTTTTAAAATTTCAGTTACTCTTCCTCAGGGAACCTCTGCTGAGAGAACAGAAAAAGCTGTTGGTGATATAGAAAAATTATTATTAAAACTCCCGGCGAATGAAACAGTCGGCTTCAGTTCAAGAATAGGGACTCAGAGTGAATTGAGCGCTACAATACGCGGCACACAAAATAATATCGCCATAATATTTGTCTACTTGAGCTCATTTACAGACAGAACCAGGACTGCCGATGAGATTATGGCTTCATTAAAAAAGGAGATAGATAAAAATTTAGCTGCGGAAGAGTTAACAGTTACCATGAATCTTAATCGTCTGGGCCCCCCTATGGGAAAACCGTTTGAAATCAGGTTAATATCTAATGACAACAAATTAAGAAAAGAGAAAGAACAGGATGTAATTAAATACCTTACTTCACTTAAAGGTGTCTCGGATATTGAAACCGATGAGGTTGAGGGGAAAAATGAATTAAACCTCAGTATAAACCATGATATTCTCTCAAGGACCGGACTTACCGTTGAAGACATTATTATGACTCTCAGAATTGCTTTTGACGGAATGGTTGTAACGGAACTTTCTACAGTTGATAAAACTCTGGAATTCCGGCTTCGTCTTAATGAACGGGCCAGAGCTGAAAAAACATTCATAGATACGCTTCCGGTTGCAAACAGGCAGGGTAATCTGATAAACCTGGCAATGTTCACCTCGCTTAAAGAACAGCCGTCAAAAGCCGGGATACGTCATATTAACGGTTCAAGGGCAACAACCATTTTTGGTAATACAGACCTTGGTCTGATATCGCCTGTTGATGTAATGGAAAAGGTCAGGACGGCATTTCCGTCGGATGATAAAGTTGCCGTTGAATTTTCCGGCCAGCCTGTAGAATCAAAGATGATTTTTTCGGGCCTCTCATCGGCGGCACTTGCCGCTCTAATCGGGATTTATCTTCTTATCGCATTGATGTTAAACTCTTTCAGCAAACCATTTATTATAATGTCATCAATCCCGTTTTTAATTATCGGATTTGCATTTGTTCTTATAACTCACGGGATACCGACTTCAATGATGACCGGTATTGCTATGGTGGGCCTTATGGGTGTTATTGTAAATAATTCAATAATACTGATACATTCAATCCAGGAACTTTCAGGTAATTCTCATGCGTCTAAAGAAAATATAATATCGGGGTCAGTTTCAAGACTGCGGCCGGTACTGCTTACTACAATTACAACTGTTCTCGGTGTTCTGCCTACCGGTTACGGCATAGGCGGGGCTGATCCGTTCCTTTCACATATGTCGCTGGTGCTGGCTTATGGTCTTCTCTTTGGTACGACTATAACACTTATCATGGTTCCGGTGCTGCTTACAATAGGAACTGATTTAAGCAATCTGTTTCACAGGACGGCATAAAATAATTAAGGTACGACCTTTTTAAATTAGATTTTCTTTATCTTTTCAAATATGTCCGGATATAATTTTTTTGTACAATCCGGACATATACTATGGGTAAATTTCATATCTTTATTGTAATGGAGGTATTCTTCGATAGTGGACCAGGAAGTTGATTCCATCGGCTTTTCGTTATCAATACGGATTTTTTTACAATTACTGCATATGGGCAAAATAGTTTCCAGCTCTTTTATTCTAAGCGCAGCACTTCGGAGTTCCTTTATTCTCTTTATAAGACTTATGAACAATAAGGCTGAAATCATAACGAAAGAGCAGA
>DINC01000248.1:12580-13070 GCA_002425885.1 Spirochaetia bacterium UBA5550
ATAATTATAACCCGTATGATAAAACTATTTTTTTCGGATTTCATTTGAACTGCAAATACTGAATCATCAATTGCACTGAGAATGATTTCACTTTCAGAAATTATATGTTTCAGCGACTCATCATCCTTTTTTGAAATAAATTCACCGGCATGTTTTTCAACAGGCCCCCACATTTTCTTTACAGCCAGAAGTTTGCTGGAACTTTCTTTATCTTCAGTTGCCGGCAATTCTCTGTAAACTTTTAATTCAAGATCGAGAGGAGCGGGACCACCCGAGATAAGAGCATCCTGGGTTTCACTGAATACTCTTAATGAATTTATAATTTTATCAGGAGATATCTCACCTATCTTATACAGTAAAATTTCTTTTACTATTTTTTGTGAAAGCATCCTCTGCCGCCCGGCGAGATTTATTCTTAAACTATCATCCACCTGAACGCGGCTGTAGTAAAATCCTGTTATGATCAGAATTATGGAAAGAATTATAAGGG
>DINC01000248.1:13084-14782 GCA_002425885.1 Spirochaetia bacterium UBA5550
AAAATTTATTAACTTAACAGAATTCATTTTTGCACCGTTATATTTTCGTTATTTTTTTTGTATTTATACAGGAAATTCTGATAAAACCTATAGCTTTTAAACAGAACTCACATGAGTTAAAGAAACAGATTTAAAGGAATCGGCATGACCTGAGCTTATATCCAATTTGATTGGGGAAATATTAGCACACAAAAGTCAATAATTTAATAATGCAAATAATTCGGAATGCCCTGGATTAAAGTTTATAGCACAACGGTTTAAATACAAGCGGTGGCCGATACGTCCGGGGCTGATACGCGAAGTTAACAAGAACTAAGAGATCCCGGTCGTAGCGGACTCTGCGGTAGTTTTTTCTATATAGGTTGTTATGATAAACTAACAACACTATGAATTGTGTTGAATGAAACATTAGATGGCTATATCTTATTCTCAATCACCCGGGAATAGATCGGGAATAGGAGATGACCTACGCACTTTCTGTGGCACATTAGTGACCACTAATATAGGTTTGGCCGGCCATCTTCTGTTTTTTCGCACCAACAATATAGCACGTATAAAACGATGCTGAATAGTGGGATGAAACAACGCAATTTCAACAAGGTGTTCCCGAAATATTTTAATGTCAAGGGTAAATTTCTTTTAGGGAGGTCCGATATGAAAACTAAATTTCATGGTATTGATCTTCACAAACGATATGCAACCATTATGATCAGAGATTCCGAAGGTGTTGAGATTCAATTTATTCCAAAATGCACAAACTTTAAAACATATATTGAATCACTCTCACAGAACGATTCAGTAGTTATTGAATCAATCAACAACGCTTTCTACTGGTCTGATCAAATTGAAAAACAGGGAGCATCGTGCATCATCGTTGATCCCCATAAGTTCAAAATTATCAAAGACTCATGGAACAAAACAGACAAACGGGATTCTGCCAATCTTTCTCTTGCTCTCTGGATGTCTGAAATGAAAAATGAGTTTAAAATGCCTACTGTTTATAAACCTTCGATGGAAATACGGGAACTACGAAAGCTTTTCGCAGAATATCAGATGATTACTAACCAGATCAAACAATACAAGAATAGTATCCAATCAATATTTGTTGAAAATGGTATTGCCCTTGATAAAAAAACAGCATACAAATTGTTTAAGATTGATGGAGACATTTCAATTCTTGAAAATTTCATTCTNNTACTAAAATTTCAAAAGAATGTATAATTATAAGCCTTTTATTGACGTGGGCTCTTTCCAAACAAAAGGAAATCATAAAAGATTCCATTCTTGAGATGGGCAAGTTATTTGAAAAAGAAATAAAGCTTTGTATTTCCATTAAAGGAATTACCCCGTTTTTGGTTTTAGCTTTTTTTGCGGATATTGGTGATATTAAACGATTTAAAAATATAAGAGGTTTTGATGCATACCTTGGTGTTGTACCTACGGTAAAATCCAGCGGTGGAAAAACTCAGATGGGACACATCAACAGGCAATNNTAAACTTGCGAGAACTTTATTTACTCAACCAATCAATCATATTGCTAATTCATCGGACTTTATGACGGAATTTTATGACGACGTTAAACTTCGACGTGGTGCAGGCAGATCACGAATTGCCGTTATCCGTAAAGTATTTAATATTATGAGAAGGATGATTCTAACAGGTGCTGAGTATAGATATAAAGATGAACAGATTTATAAT
>DINC01000248.1:14815-16016 GCA_002425885.1 Spirochaetia bacterium UBA5550
TCTATAATAAAAAATTAAAAGAATTTGAAAAAATTATTCATAAAGCAGCTTAATTTTTTGACTTTTCTCATAGTGGAAAAAGCGATAAACACCAGAGAGTTTCAACTCTACACTCTGGTGTTAAAGGATCATAATGATACTTATCGGCAGAACAAATCAGTTACATTCTTGACAAAAAGTATTCAATACACAACTCTTAAATTAAATTTTTATTAACTTAGGAGTGTGAGTTTACGGACAGTAAATACGCCGACATGGAGGTTAAAATTTACCTTACTCAAAGGGTGGCGGGGGACGCGGGGGATATTCGGTTTTATAAACGGAGAATATAGAATAAAGAGGAGAAAGGTGGAGCCGGTTCAGCTCTGCTGATTGGCACGACTCTTGCTCTTTTCCGCAAGGGGCGTGACAAAGGCTTACATTATTCTAAATGTAAAATAAGCTATAAATAAAAAATATAAAAAAGAAGACGGATTGAATCATAGAGATAGAATGGAACAGTAACCTTATTGACAATGTTTTTACAATATGCCCTCTTTAAATTAAATATTATAGCCTGCATGATATTTATTCCGTATCAGCTGAATGCTGTATATTGATATTGCAGGTATCCTTAATTAAAAGGAGACAGATAATGGGAATACCGGATTTAGCCAATTTTCATCAGTTTGATATTATTCTTGTCTGCGGATTACCCGGAGCGGGTAAGTCTCATTTTTCGCGAAAGGAATTTATGGATAAGGGGCGCAAAAGAGTAAACAGAAAAGAGATCAGACGACTTTTATATGAAATGACTAATTTTGGAGAAATATGGTCTGAACAGGATTTTTCATCTGTTGACGAACATCTAGTAAAACACACCGAGCGGAAAATTATTGAGCATCTTCTAGGCAGTGGCGAAAAAATAATTGTTGATAACACAAGCGTAACACCGGATTCGCGCAAACTTTATCAACAAATTGCCGACCGTATGAATAAAAGTACAGGTGTAATATTTCTTGATACAGCCATTTCTGTCTGTATGGAGAGGAACAGGAATATTGATGATCCAGTGCCGGGAAGTGTTATTTCAAAACTGGCGGCATCAAAATCTCTACCAGTGAAGAGTGAAGGTTTTAAAGGAATTCTTATAGTGAATAATTATTAATATTTCTATGAAAGAATGCACGGAACACGATATTTTAATATAATACTATTCGGC
>DINC01000135.1 GCA_002425885.1 Spirochaetia bacterium UBA5550
ACAGATCTCTTCAATTTTATCAAACTCAACAACATTCTCTTCTATAATTTTCAGGACAATTTCGCGGTCAGAGCTTTTTATCCTGACACAATACCCGCAGTCTGAACTTAAATGACGTGGTACCGGTATCATTTTATGATCTATACCTTTCTTTTTCAGAATGTTAGACATCCTTATTGAATGATTATTTGAGTGAAATAGTATAACAGAGAATTCCAACATTTTTTACCTTTTACAGCCGGAGGATGGCTCCCCCGGCACATGAAGTCAATAAAATTATTATTTACTTACGCTGATTGTAAATGTATCACCTTCCACAGAAACAGAAGCTGTCATTTTATTCCTCTCAACGCATCTTATAACGTTCTCTTTTGATACTTCAGAGTCAACCATCACCTGAAACTCTGTTTTACCGTCTTTAATAGCTTTCTGTGTGAGAACAACAGGCTGAGGACATGAAAGCCCTCTTGCATCAATTTTATCTGCCATATAATCCCCCTTAGCTTACCTTTTCTCTCATTGTAAAACCTACAATAAGGCAGAACACAAAACCAATAATCACTGCCGCAGGTCCGAAAGCTCCCGGGCCCGCAGGTGAACTTGCCAGAAGAAAATTATGTGATATACCTGCGCCCACAATCATCCCCACAACAAATACTGCCGCGTCTGAATCACCTTCACCGGAAAGAATAAGCTGACGTCCGGGACATCCACCCGCTAGAGCAAAAGCAAGTCCGGAAAGAGCCATTCCGAGGAAATTCCAGAGATGAACTGTATGTGCAACCGGCTGACCTTCGAAACCTGGTTTAAACTGACCGTAAATTACATTAAAAACTGTAGCAAAAATAAGAAGTGTTACTACACCGCTTGCGAGGTGAAAATCTTTTGCTAAAATTATATCTCTCAGAGATCCCATAGTGCAGAATCTGCTTCTCTGCGCTATTGCCCCGATAAATAAACCGGCCGCAATACTTATAATAAAAGGTGCACGCTGCGAGCCCGGACCTTTTACACTGTAAAAAAGCGGGCCTGTTTCTGATACCCTGAATCCGATAGCAACCATTATCAGAAGAGCAACCATCACTGCCGGGAAAACCCATCCGGAACTCATCTTCTGTTTATAGCTTCTTCCGAGGCTGAAACCATTTTTGAGGAACATAACACCAACAGCAATACCTGCTATAAGTCCTGCAAGCCCGACAACTGCATTCCAGTCACCACCGGAAATTCTGAGCAGAGCCCGCCATGGACATCCAAGGAAAACAAGAGCTCCAATCATCGCGAATATACCAAGGAAAAATCTTAGTATGGTCGATGAACCTGCTCTTGGCTGATATTCCTTTTTTATAAGAGCAATGACAAAAGAACCGAGAACAAAACCGGCAATCTCCGGCCTCAGGTATTGAACGATCTCCACTCTGTGCAGGCCAAGAGCTCCGGCAATATCACGCTCGAAGCAGGCAACACATATCCCCATATTAGCAGGATTGCCCATTTTCTGAAGAGTTACTGCTAATATACCTATGACCGCACCTGTAGCAATAATACCCCATCTTGATGAAAAGATATTTTTCATAAGAACCCCTTATCGATATTATGAATTTTATTTATTCAAAATATTAAAGANNTATTCAAGTAATAAATACATCGTATTAATTAAAAATAATGCCTGATGGGGATAACAGGTGTAATAATGTTTTAAGAATAAAAGAAAATTCTGAGGAATATATCGTTATAATTTTAAACCGGATTTTTCAATCATCTCTACAAAGCGGGACGCCGGTTCTGTTAGCACCTTTGCTTTTGATGTGACAAGATAAAAATGTCGTTCAATATTAAGATCTTTCAGTTTAATAATTTTCACTTTACCGAGTTTAAGGTCGCGTTCTATTGCTATTTTAGAAAGAAATCCGTAACCGATTTTATTTATAACTGCTTCACGTACAGCTTCTGAGGATGTGCATTCCATTATAACGTTAAGTTCGGAGGGGATAATTCCATGTTCCTGGAGGTGATTTTCTGTAATAGTTTTTGTACCGGAGCCGCTCTCCCTTGTGACAAGCGGAATACTCCTGAGATCATTTATATCCCGTATATCCTTAAAATCCGGATGAGCAATTAATACTATATCATCCCGCATGATCTTTATGAAATTAAGTGATGGATGTTTCAGTTCCTTACCTGTTATCCCGAGATCTGCTTCACCCTGCTTAATCCTCTCAATAGTCTCCCTGCTGTTCAATATCTCTACCCTGAAAAAAATACCATTTTTTCCGTCACAGACGGATGATATTAACTGCGGAACAATATATGTTCCCGGAATTGAACTTGAAACAATGTTAACAACTCCGCCGAAGGTTCCAGCCTGAATGTCGGATTTCAGAGAATTTATATCCTTCATGATTTTATCGCAGAATCTGCTGAATACTTTCCCTTCAGATGTAAGAGAAAAATCCTGACTGGTTCTGTGTATAAGTTTTACTCCTAACATCTTTTCGAGCTGGCCAATCTGATGGCTTATAGATGCCTGACTCACCTTAAGATTTCTTGATGCATTAGTAAAACTTTTCTCATTTATAACTTCAATAAAGGATCTCAGCTGTTTAAGGTCAAAATTGAAATCTTTAAAGTTCATAGGTTC
>DINC01000013.1 GCA_002425885.1 Spirochaetia bacterium UBA5550
TTGAAATATTATGGGATATACAGGAAGCAATTTATAGAACATCAAAGCATTCTATTGATATTGTTGTTTCAAAACCGGATGAATTTCTCGATCGTTCAGATGCTGTAGCATCTATAGAAAAAACAATAGCTGATAAAGGATTGGTAATTTATGGACAGGAATAAAGAATTTTCCGAGTGGCTGAAATATGCCATAGATGATCTTGAATCAGCAGAAATTCTAAATCAGCAATATAAAAAACCATTAAATATTATTTGTTATCATTGTCAGCAGGCAGCAGAAAAATATTTAAAAGGATTTCTTGTTAGTAAGANNACTTTTGAAAAAACTCATGATTTATTGAAAATAATTGAATCCTGTCAGGACATAGAACAATCATTTTCGACTATAGTCAAAGACTGCATAAAGCTGAATCCCTATTCAATTATAACACGTTATCCGTCAGAATTAGAATTAATCGAAAATGATGCCATAGATGCAATTGAGTCTGCAAAAAAAATAAGAGATCATGTAAATATAAACATTAAGGACTTAAACTACTGAATTAAAATGGAAACTATAAACAACATTGAACTTACTGATGAGTCAGTTTATCCTGATGAAGATGTTTTAAAAAGGATTCTCGGGACATCATACAGCGCTTATTGCAGATTATTAAAGCTCTATGATGAATATGAAATGGAATATAACTGGAGATATTATAAAGACGGCAAGGCATGGCTGTGTAAAGTTCAGAAAAAGAAAAAGACCATTGTATGGATGTCAGCGTGGAAAGGATACATGCAGGCCACTGTTTATTTCCCTGAAAAATATTTCAATGAAGTTTATAAGCTGACTATAAGCAGTGAAATGCTTAATAAAATAAAGCAGACAAAAAAAATAGGAAAGTCACTCCCCTGCATTTTTGAGATACGGAATACCGGTGTTCTTGATGATATCAGGAAGACTATTGAATTTAAAATAAAGGCTTAATGATTCAGCTCCCGTAAGCTTCCATCCCGCGATTTGTTCTTTTCTGCGGCAGCACATTTCTGTACTGCCGCAGAAGTAATTAATCAAGCCAATATTTTTTTGCTTCGAATGCAAGCTTATCCCGGAAGTCGGGGTGAGCTATGCTGATGAGAGCTTTTACCCTCTGCGCCACGCTCTTATACCTCAGGTTCACTACACCATACTCGGTGATTACATACTCAGTCTCAGATCGCGGAGTTGTCACAATAGTTCCCGGAGGCATGAAGGGCACTATTGCTGAACGGAGATTACCCTCCTTATCTTTCCAGGAGGAGTTCATTGCTATGATGCTTTTCCCGTTCTTCGCAAGTGAAGCCCCCTGAACGAAATTCATCTGTCCCCCTGTGCCGCTGTACTGTTTGTGACGGATTGACTCTGCCCCTATCTGCCCTGTCAAATCTATTGCAAGAGCATTGTTAACCGAAACAAGGTTTTCATTCTGTGCGATATTAAAGGGATCATTATTGAATTCAACCTCAGTAAAAAGAATCTTTTTGTTATGATCAACGAATTTCCATAGTTCCTTATCACCTACGCAGAATGTGGCTGTAGTTATTCCGGGGTAGAAGGTCTTTTTCGAATTGTTTACAACTCCAAGATTTATAAGCTCCATAAAAGATTTCTGAAGAACTTCAGTATGTACGCCGAGGTCTTTTTTCTCCCGCAGAAAATAACCGATGGCGTTTGCAAGCCCCCCAAGGCCAAGCTGTACTGTTGAGCCGTCAGGGATCATATCAGCAATGTAATGAGCGATCTCCCTCTCCACATCTGTAATCGGTATATCAGGAATTTCTGTCAATACACAGTCTGATTCACAGAAATAATCGATCTCTGAAATATGCATCTTGAATGAATCCCCCTCCAGCCACGGAGTAGCAGGATTCACCTCTGCTATTACAAGGTTGGTCTGTGCGATTGTCCGCTGCGGCATGAGCCCGCCGAAACATGAACGGTTTACAAACCCCTCTTCATCAGGCGGCGTAACAACAAAACATGATATATCAGGCTTCTTGTGGTCCATCCAAGCAGCGATCTTGTTCAGGTGAAGAGGGATATAACTTGCTGTTCCCCATTCTAAGCAAATCCTCTCCATGGGGCCCACAAATGGTGTTTCTATCTTTATATGCTCCTTGTATTGAGGCTTCATGAATTCATAGAGCTTAAGAGCAAGCCCTAAGCATATTGTGACATTCTTCACCTCAGAGACCCGGTTCGCAAGAGCAATGTTAAACTCATGCGGAATACTTGTCCCCCCCGGCATCATAACAACATCATTGTCCTTAACCATTGCGGCAAGGAATTCGGGGGTGCGCATCTTGGCCTGATACTCCTCCTGCCATGACCCGTATTTTACTTTCTGTTCACGTTTTCGCGGTTGTGCATTTGACATTGATAATCTCCTCCTGTTTTTATTCCGGGGAAATACCTGTTTTTCACAGCATGAACAGCTTCAATGAACCGGATCCGGGAAACTGCTATGATGTAGAAAACCTGTCTATCCGGTTAAGTATATAATACACA
>DINC01000249.1 GCA_002425885.1 Spirochaetia bacterium UBA5550
AAAAAAATCAATATTAAGAATTGAAAATGGAATGCTGCAGATTTATCCCGTCAGATAATATCAGCATCAATCATTTAGAGTAATTCCATTCTTCATTATTAAATTTTGAAATATATGATTTCATTATTGCACTCTCTGCAATGGAGAGATCGCCTAATAAAAAATTAATATTCATTGAATCTGAAAAGCTGTTTATCAGTTTAACTATAAGGTCATCAGTGAATTCATCATCCGCTTTATTTTTTAATTCACCGCATAGTGAAGTTATTGAATCAGCTGGAGTTTTAAAACCTCGTGATTTAAGAACCTCGGGTTTTATTTTAATAGCGGAGTAAAGAAGCTGTTTATCAATATCAATAAGCAGCGTTCCGTGCTGCTGTAGAACACCTTTTTTTCTAACCTGGGCGCTTCCGGATATTTTTTTGTTGTTTATAACTATATCATTTACCGGCCTGTATTCAGCTTTAAGGGATAAGAGTTTAATTGATTCGATTATAGGTGAGATTATGCATCTGAATGAATCCTCAACGGATTCAGGAACGATCTTTTTTTTCACAGGTAAAGTAAAACTGTATGTCAGTTCTTTATGATGAAGCACTGTGCCTCCGCCTGTTACTCTTCGTGTCACGGAAATCCCGTTTTTTTGGCAGAATTCCAGATTAACGGTGTCGTCAATTTTCTGGAAGTAGCCTATTGTGACAGACGGGTAAGACCAGCGGTAAATTCTCAGTGTCGGTACCGGATTTTTTAATGACTGCATTTCAAGGATGGCTCGATCCCGTGCCATATTTACTGCCGCATTCATAGGAGGATCAATAATAAGTCTGAATTCAATCATGGTGCAATTCCTTTTATCAGATTATTGTATCAGCAAGGTATGAGCTTCGTACACTGGGGCCGCAAAAAGCTTTTTTGAAGCCTATATTAATTGCGTATTCCTTTATCTCTTCAAATTCATCAGGATGATAATATTTTTTGACCTCATAGAATTCTTTGCCCGGTTTAAGGTATTGTCCAACTGTTATAATACTGCAGCCAGCATTAATAAGTGTTTCAATAGATGATTTTATCTGCTCTATTGTTTCACCGAATCCGATCATCAGTCCCGATTTAACTGTTAAACCGGCATCAGCCGCAAGTCGCATAAGTCGTAATGAATGCTCATAATCACCTGCAGGCCTGAGAAGATGAAAAAAATCTTTTACTGTTTCGATATTATGGTTTAATATATAGATTTTTTCTTTCAATATAACACTTAATGAATGTTCCAGAGATTTTCTGAAGTCCGGGATAAGCAGTTCAATCCGGCTTTCCGGATTAAGCAATAATATCTGCCGGCAGGTTTCAGCAAATATTGATGCTCCGCCATCAGGAAGATCATCTCTTGTGACAGAGGTTATGACTATGTATTTCAGGTTAAGTTCACTGACTGCCTGTGCAACTCTTTCAGGTTCTGTATAATCCGGTTTAGAAGGGATCCCTTTGTTTACAGCGCAATATCTGCAGTTTCTTGTACAGGTATCACCTAATATCAAAAAAGTTGCAGTGCCTCTTGCAAAACATTCTCCAGAATTAGGGCATCCGGCTTCAGTACAGATAGTATGAAGACCAAGGTTGTTTACTATACGTTTAATCTCCAGAAATCTCTTCCCGCCGGGAATTTTATATCTTATCCAGTGAGGTTTTCTTTCCGTATCAGTCACCCCATTTTAACACAGGTTTTTTTGCTGCAAGAACAGTATCAACTCTTTTAACAGGAGTGTTATGCGGTGCGCCAAGAATTTTTTCCGGTTCAGCATCACACTCTTTACGGATTGTTTTCATGACATCAATAAATCTTTGAAGGGATTCATAGCTTTCTGTTTCAGTAGGCTCGATCATGATAGCGCCGTGTATCAGGAGAGGAAAATAAACTGTAGGTGAATGGAATCCGTAATCAAGTATTCTTTTCGAAATATCATTTGTAGTAATTCCATTCGGGAGTCCCTTGTCATTCAGAATAAACTCATGCATACATTTTCTGTTTATAGGGAGATTAAATATATTTTTTAACTGAGACATCAGATAATTTGCGTTAAGTACTGCTGTATCAGAAATATCTTTCAAACCGTCACATCCAAGCATCCTTATGTAGATATAAGCCCTGAGGCATATACTGAAATTTCCATAAAATGAATGGACCCTCCCGATTGAATCAGGTCTGTCGGAGTCAATCCCGAAACGTTCACCATCTTTAATCACTATAGTTACAGGGAGAAATTTAACAAGATGATCTGCTGCACCTAAGGGACCGGATCCGGGCCCGCCACCTCCATGGGGCGTTGAAAACGTCTTGTGAAGATTGATATGCATAAGATCAAAACCCACATCTCTGAATCGCACTCTTCCAACAAGGGCATTAAGATTTGCTCCATCTCCATAAAAAAGCGAACCGTTTTTATGAAGTGCCTCTGCTATTTTTATTATGTTTCTGTCAAAGAGCCCGAGAGTATTCGGACATGTAAGCATCATCCCTGCTACATCCTTATCAAGCATTTCCATGAATTTATTAAAATCAACATCTCCGTCACTGTTAGAAGGAACTTCCTTTACATTAAAACCACACATAGCAACTGAAGCAGGATTTGTTCCATGAGCCGAATCAGGTATAAGAATTGTACTTCTTTTTTCACCGATACTTTCAAAATATTTTTTTATAACCATTACTCCTGTCAGTTCCCCATGTGAGCCTGCCGCAGGTGAGAGGGTAAAACCTCCGAGACCTGTTATGCGGCAGAGATATTCCGAAAATTCGAAAAGTATACGCAACACTCCCTGGGAACTCTCCTCACCCGCAAAAGGATGAATTGATGAATATATTTTTTTACCTGATATCCTTTCATTAATTTTAGGATTGTATTTCATTGTGCAGCTTCCAAGCGGATACATCCCGTTATCCACACCGAAATTCATTTTTGAAAGATTGTTATAATGTCTCACGACAGCAGGTTCACTGCAATCGGGTAAATTAATTCCGGTTCTTATATATCCAGGGGGAATAATAGATGATGAAGGCCCTTTCCATTCCGGAAGTTTGTAATTGTTCTGACCGGAGTCACTTTTTTCAAAAATAAGTTCCACATTCATAATGATGCCTCCTTTAGTATATCACAATACTCATCTACGTCACTTTGTGAAATCATCTCAGTGGCGCATACAAGAAGACATCCGTTATAATCGTCATACCATCTGCCGATCTCTATTCCGGGATTAATTCCTCTTTTCCTGAATTCAAAAATATAGCGGTTGATATCCCGGGGTTTTATTACAAATTCATTAAAAAAAGGGGTATTATCATGAACTGATTTTATACCGGTAGCAGTTAGTTTATTCTTTAAATATGACGCAGTATTGTGATTAAGTTGAGCAAGCGAACTCAGCTTCACACCTATTAGACTCAGGTAAACTGCCGTCCTGAGAGCAATTAGTCCCTGGTTTGTACAGATATTTGATGTAGCCTTTTCTCTCCTGATATGCTGTTCCCTGGTCTGTAATGTTAAAGCGAAAGCTCTATTGCCTGAAGAATCCAGTGTCTGACCCGCAAGCCTTCCAGGCATTTTTCGCAGGAAATCTTTTTTAGCTGAGATATAACCGGCGTAAGGCCCTCCGAAATTAAGCGGATTTCCGAAACTCTGTATTTCACCACATACAATGGAAGCACCCAGTTCGCCTGGACCTTTAAGAAGTCCAAGACTCATTGCTTCAACAACAGCAGTTATGAGAATAGTTTCTGAATTGCCGGTAATTTTGCTGAATGACTTAGTATCTTCAATATTACCTAAAAAATTCGGGGATTGGATAATTATTGAAGAGGTGTGGTCATCAATCAGACCCCGCGTTTTCTCAAAATCGGTTAATCCCTTTTCTAAAGGAATTTCAACAATATCAAAATCACCAGCCCATGCGTATGTTTTTAAAACCTGCCGGTAATTTGGATGCACTCCTCTGCTTACGAGAACTTTACGCCGTCCGTTTGTTCTTATGCCCATCATTACTGCTTCCGCCAGAGATGTCGCTCCATCGTACATGCTTGCATTAGTTATATCAAGTCCAGTGAGAGATGAAATCATTGTCTGAAATTCAAATATTGCCGCGAGAGTACCCTGACTTACTTCAGGCTGATATGGAGTATACGATGTGTAGAATTCTGAACGGGCAGAAATTTCATCTACAACAGCAGGAATATAATGATTATATGCGCCTCCTCCGGTAAATATTGTTCTGTATTCAGTATTATTTAAACCTATTAAGTTCATCTCTTTTTCGATTTCAATTTCAGAGAGAGGTTCAGGTAATCCCGAAATACAATCTGTCTGAATTTCTTTTGGAATATCACTGAAAAGATTATCAATATCCGCCGCACCTGCTGCTTTAAGCATAATAGCTCTCTGCTCGTGAGACAGCCCTGTGTAACTCATTCTATTATCCCTCTTTTATCAGTTTGAGATACTCTGAAGGTTTGAGAAGATTCTCCAGTGAGGACTTACCCGCAATTTCAATTTTGAAGAGCCACCCTTCCCCGTAAGGATCCTGGTTAATCAGTTCAGGGGTATCTTCAACTTTACGGTTAACAGTCTGAATCGTACCTGCTGCCGGTGAGTACACATCAGAAGCAGCTTTAGGCGATTCAACTACTGCAACAGTTTCTCTTCTTTCAATTTTTGAATGAACAATATTACTCAGGAATTCCACAAAGACTATATCACCAAGAGCATTCTGCGCGTGGTCTGTGATGCCGCATATTCCATTTTTGTCATCAACAACTCTTATCCATTCATGATCCTCTGTGTACAGAAGATCCTCCGGCACATTCATCCCTTTATCCGGTTTACTCATATCGGCCTCCTTTTATAATCTGCTTTAATCCTGAGTCATTTTTTATTTTAACCGTGAAATTTATAGAACGGTTTTTTAACAACTTCACCTTTATATCCTCTGTCACGGATAATTATTTCTACTGAATCACCTGTTGAAACAGCGCCTTTTTTAACAAGACACAGCGCTATACCATTTTTAATATTAGGAGAATATGCACCGCTTGTTACATAACCAATATTATTATCTTTTGAAACTACTTTGCACTGTTCCCTTGGTATACCACGATCAACAAGTTTCACAGCAATCTGTTCTTTTTCCGCACCGCTATTTTTCAGCCGGAGGAGTTCTGATTTCCCGATATAATCCGCGTCTGACGAGATGAGCCAGCTTAGTCCCGCTTCTACAGGATTTATAGAATCACTTATCTCATGGCCATATAACGAATAACAGGATTCAAGACGGAGAGTGTCCCGGCAGCCGAGTCCGGCAGCTTTTACACCGTAAAACGTTCCTTCAGAAATTATACTGTTCCATAGTTCTTCAGCTTTTCCGTTATTAATAAAAAGTTCATACCCCCATTCGCCGGTATAACCGGTTGCGGAGATCATTATTGCTGAGCCTCCGAATCTGTCATAGTAAAACCTGAATCTTTCAAGTTTATCTATAGAATCGGGGTTGAATATTTTTTTCATAACGTCTTTTGAAGCCGGGCCCTGGAGATCTATCTTGGCAGTATCGTCAGAAATATTGTCGATTGTTACACCATCCATAAGATGCTGTTTCATCCAGTTAAAATCCTTTTCGGCAGTTGATGCGTTTACTACGAGGAAATAGTGTTCATCTCCTGCCTGAAAAATGAACAGGTCATCTATTACACCACCTTCTTCATAACAGAATAGCGTATACATACCTTTTCCGGTTTCAAGTTTTGACATAGTTGTCGGAATCAATTGTGAAAGAAAATTTTTTGCCTCAGGACCTTTTACAGTAATTTCGCCCATGTGTGAAACATCAAAAAGTCCTGCGGCGGTTCTTACAGCAATATGTTCATCGATGATTGATGTATACTGTACGGGCATTTCATAACCGGCAAATTCAACCATCTTTGCTCCTGCTTTAATATGCGCGCTGTACAACGGTGTATGCTTCATCTTTTTAATCTCCTTAAGCCTATATCCGCGGCCCGTAACAGCGGATCATAAACCTCGCTGATCGAAGGACAATAAGCGAGTTCAGTTCTACAGAGTTCATCAATAGTAATCCCGAACTCTACAGCCATACTTATTAAGTTAATTCTTGATGCCGCTCCTTCTAATCCGCAGCATTGCGCTCCAAGTATCAGGCCTGAATTTTTATCGAAGATAATTTTTACAGTTATATCAGTGTTGTCAGGATAGTATTCCGGCCTGATTTTTGATGTAATCTTTCCGGCGAGAGGCTCAAATCCGCGCTGAATTGCAGTTTCTGTGTTAAAACCGGTTCCGGCTAATTCGAAGTTACCCGCTTTTGTAACGAAAGTTGATGCAGTACCACGATACTCCATTCTCCCGCCAAGTGCGTTTATACCGGCGATTGTACCTTGTTTGTAAGCGGATGTAGCAAGCCTTGATGAGATGGGCTTCCCGTCAATAGAAGACCAGGACGCAATGCAATCCCCTGCGGCAAACACATCTTCAGCAGATGTTCTGAGAAAAGAATCTGTAGTTATACCTGATTTACTAAATCCGATGCCTGAGTTTTCTGCAATTGTAATATCAGGAGCAAATCCCGTTGCTATTATTGTCAGCTCTGATTCGATAATTCCACTGTTGCATATTACTTTATGCAGTTTTCCGTCTTCCTCAAAAGCTGTAACCGCACAATTTTTCTGAACAGATATTCCTTCTGCACTCAGATGATTTTCTGTCATAAGTGAAATATCAGGATCAATAATTCCTTTTAAAAACTGATCCTGCATTTCAACAATGATAACCCGCTTCCCCTGTTTGTGTAATGCAAAAGATGCTTCTATTCCGATCGCCCCGCCTCCGATTACCACGCAGGCTGATGCTCCCTCTGATGCTGTAAGTACATTTTTAAGATCCTCCGGATCGGTAAGAGTAAATAAAGATTTACCAAGTAATTTATCTACTCCTGGAATAGCAGGTATAACTGCCCTGTAGCCGGAAGCTGTAATAAGAGAATTATAGTTTTCTGTCAGACTCCCGGAATCTGTTTTATATAAAACTTTTCTTGAGTCCGTTAAAATACCTGTCACTCTACCTTGCAGTCTGGTTATTCCACCCCTTTCCAGATTAATATTCTGAAGCAGATCGTCCGGGTTGACTATACCCTCCAGCGCATAAGGTAGGCCGCAGGGGTGCATAAGATCGCTCTCTTTAGGATCTATTATAATTATTTCAGTTTTCGGCTCTGCCCTTTTCACTGACATTGCTGCAGCATAACCGGCTGATCCGAAACCGCAGATAACAATTTTCATGGCAATCTCCCCGGTTAATAATTCAAAGGAGTTCTATTTTTTCCGATGTTTAAAAAATTCTTTTTTAGTGCAATTTTAATATAATAGATTTATTGCGGAATTTCAATTTTAAGACTTTTTTTATAGGTATAATTTTTTATTTTAAAAGGGGTGAATTTGAAGGAATGCTATTCCAGTATGAATTGTATCACAAGGAATTACTCGTATCGATGTTTTTTTCAGAANNTAAGACACAGACTGCATTTTTCATCGCTGCAGAACTGGCAGTAGAAACAGTCTTTGCAGGGATGTTTTCTGATGATTGTTTTTTCATCAGGAATGAATATCCTTCCTTTAATCCCGTTCATAGTAACAAAAGACATTTATTTCACCTTTAATCCGTAANNGCTCAAGCGGGATTATTTCACCGGGATTGAGAATAAGAGCCTCCGGTAATTTCTTTTTAATATGAATCTGCGGATATCCCTCCGGTTCATCGCCAAGCCTGAAGGCTCCCCAGTGAATAGGGATCATTTTTTTAGCTCCAAGATCTAAAAATGCCTGAACGGCTTCTGAATCATCCTGGTGAGCATAATACATGAACCATCTCGGATGATAAGCGCCTGCTGAAATAAAAGCATAATCAATATGGTTAAACTTTTTTGCGAATTCTCTGAACAGGCCGGAGTACCCTGTATCACCGCAGATAAATATTGTTTTCTTCCCTGTATCCAAAAGATATGAACCCCAGAGTGAACTGTTTACATCACTAAAAAGTCTTCTTGACCAGTGCTGTGAAGGGAGAAAAGTAATTTTTATATTATCAATTATGATTTCATTCCACCAGTCAATTTCCTGAATATTATTTTTTTCTTCTCTCATGTTATTAACCTCATCAGATAAACCTGAAGGAACAATAAATCTGATATTTTCAGGAAAACTCTTAATACTTTTTTTGTCCAGATGGTCATAATGATTATGAGTCAGGAGTATTATGATATCGCCGTTGATTTTTGCAGCTTCTTCATAAGACAATGCGGCCTGAGTTCTTCTTTTCTTGACAAAAGGTATTTCACCGAGAACAGGATCAATCAATATAGTTTTGCCTGAAGTTTTTATCAGAATAGATGCATGGCCAAGCCAGGAAAAGAAATTGTCATTTGAGTTAATATAATCAGCAGTCAGCGGTTTTACATCAGGAAGAAAATTCTCCTCATCGGCAGTGTAAACAGATTTTTCGCTGAAGAAACGCCATTTCAGAACAGAAAAAAAGTTTTTTCTTTCCATTTTCATCCATGGATTAAAATACTCTCCATCCTCGAAATGCGGTGCATAAAAAAGAGAGCTGTCAACGTTGTTTACAGACTTTCTCCAGTTTTTTTCATCAAAGATATTTTCATTTTCACCATTTACGCCATATACCAGAGAAACTGTCATAACTATACCTGCTGCTGTAATCAGAACTTTTTTTATCTGTTTCATATTTTTCTAATCCGTGAAGATATAATTTGATTAGAATAGATTACAGGGATTTGTTGCAATAAAAATTCTGACTAAAAAACTGCAAGATGAATAAAATCTTTAAACCAGATGATCATCCTCCTTTCTCCTGGCTTCTGCAAGAGCCTCGCGTATTGTCTTCTGATCCTCTTCAAGGCGGCTGATTCGTATCAGCCTATCCCTGTCGTTGGGCTCAGCTTCCCCGGCTCTCCTCTCTTCAATAAGTGAATTTCTCACAGATTTTTCATCTTCCTCTAGACGTCTAATTCTGATAAGTTTATCTCTGTCAGCCTGCTGCGATTCGCTTATTTTGCGAAGTTCGATAATTCCGTCGCGTATGGTCTTTTCATTTTCTTCAAGTTGCCGGATACGGATAAGTCTGTCCCTGTCGGAAGGATCAAGTTCATGCTTCCTCCTCTCTTCAATCAGGTCATCTCTTACAGATTTCCGGCTCTCCTCCAGCCGTCTCAATTGAATGAGCCTGTCGCGCTCATTCTGTTCAATTTCAGCAAGTTTTCGCTCCTCGATAATTGAATCACGGACAGCTTTTTCGTCCTCCTCCATTTTTCTGAGTCTTATCAGACTTTCACGTTCAGGTGATTCTAACTCCTCAGCCTTTTTCTGCTGAAGAATATTTCTCCGTAATGATTCTGCATCATCTTCGTATCTTCTCAGGCGTATAATCCGGTCCCTGTCATTCTGTTCAAGCTCCTGCATCCTTCTTTCAATAATCAGCACATCCCGTAATGTTTTTTCATCCTCTTCAAGGCGTCTCAGTTTTATGAGCCTATCTCTGTCTGCGGGGTCCAGTTCATGTTTTTTCTTTTCTTCGATGAGTTCATCTCTTATGGATTTTTGATCTTCCTGTAACCGCCTGAGACGTATAAGTCTTTCCCGCTCCCGCTCAGTCTTTTCAGAAAGTTTAAGCTTTTCATTCATCGAAGTATTAAAAGTTGTTTCATCCTCTTCAGTACGCCTGGCCCTGATAAGTTCATCTCTTTCGGATAAATCTTCATGTTGACGTCTCTCTTTAATAACATATTCCCTGTCAGGATTTTCCTCCTCAGGAATATGTTTACGGTAATTATCAGCATCAAAATCATTCATTTGTTCCGGAGTAGCCATATATCACCTCCTTCGGATATCACTTATAATTAATATACGGCATAATCATTACAAAAACGAAAAAAGAGATGTAAGTTGGATAAAAAGTGCAGGAGTTCTAATAAAAAGCCCGGTAAGTTATATAATCTTTACCGGGTTCGTTTTTCAATTCTGATATCTGATTTTTATTATTCGTAAAAGTTATCCATTGGTGTAATATATTCCATCATTTTGCTTATATCTTCTTCTTTAGGAAAATTCTGGAACATTTTCTTTTCTTCTTCAACTGTACCATTTTCAGATTCATTAACAAGTTTACCGATTAAAGTTTCAATATCTTTATCAGTGTTGCCGCGAATTACCAGAAGATTCGGCCCGGAACCAACACCCCAAATGAACCCGTCATCTATGGTTGCCATAAAAGTTTCTGTGATCCCGTCACCGTCCGCATCTTCACAATAATAGACAGTTTCATCACCGGCTTTTGCTGAAGCTGATTTAAAAAAACGCTGTTTAATATCGTTGGGATTGTCAGGATTAACCTTAACAGAAAGTAAACGTTTTTTGACAGTGAGACGTGATTCACCACGATTCCTCATCAATGTTCTGAATTTATCAACATGAAGTTTTATAAATTTATCCCGTACTGATTTATAGAACTGGCCGAAATTGGATGTCACAAATTCTTCATTGGTATTTTTAAGAAGGTCACTTCGTCTGTATATAATCCGGACGTAATCAGGTTTACCATTAATCTTGTTTAACCAGAAATCATTATTCTCGATATATTTGTTTTCAGCATCCATTATTATTTTTTTCATCTGAACATCTGAAACAATATCATAACCGTCAACGAGGTGGTATATTTTATTTTCTTTTATTATAAGTAGGTTTTCAACAGAATTGTCTTTCATCTGTTCATCCGGAGTTTCTATCCTCTGAAATGCGATCCGATCTTCATTATATCTGGAAATTTTATCTGGATCAAGAATCAGATAATTTTTTTCTTTCGAAATTGAAACTCCTGAAAAAAGAAGAAAGAAAATTACTATAACCGCGCCATTAAATTTCCGCATATACCATTCCTTAT
>DINC01000244.1:0-17171 GCA_002425885.1 Spirochaetia bacterium UBA5550
TAAGATATAAAAACATTACCCCACCTGTTTACTCCGCATAATTTTATAATTATATTAATCAGATATTAACCGCACAAATTGAAGGTGAATCTATGGCTGAAAAAATAAACTTTTTTTCTGAAAGTAATGAGATCTTTCAGCAGATGTTCATTCAGCATAAAGCCATAATGCTATTAATAGAACCTGATTCCAGAAACATCCTTTATGCGAATCAGGCAGCAGCTGATTTTTACGGCTATACAATAGAGCAGCTCCAAAGTATGCATATTAATGATATCAACATGCTGCCGCCGGATGAAATAAATGCTGAAATGGAAAGAGCAGTATCAGAAGAGCGCCGTTATTTCGAGTTCCCTCATAAACTTTCCAATGGTGAAATACATACTGTTGAGGTGTATTCATCACCGGTGATTATAAAAGGGACTCCTCTCCTGTTTTCCATAATTCACGACATCTCCGAAAGAAAAAAAATGGAGAAGAAGGTAATCGCTCTCCTTGAAGAGAAGGAGCTTATTTTGCGCGAGGTACATCATCGCATCAAGAACAACATGAGCGCAATTAAAGGTATGCTTGAACTGCAGATAGACACTATGGAAGACCCGAAAGCTATATCAGCGTTACAGGCAGCGGAAAGCCGCATACAGAGCATGGTGGTTCTCTATGACAAACTTCACATGACTTATTACACCAGTGAACTTAACATTAAATCATACTTTTCTGAGCTTGTTGATGAAATAGTAAAACTTTTCCCCAACTCTGCTTCAGTAACAATAATTAAAGATATTGAAGATTTTTGCATCACCCAGGATAATCTGTTTATTACAGGTATAATCATAAATGAACTGCTCACCAATATAATGAAATATGCGTTCCCTGCTGACCGCACAGGTATTATTGAGTTCAGAGCCTCCGTACAAAACGGATGCATATTAATAGAGATAAAAGACAACGGGTGCGGCCTGCCGGAATATTTCTCAATAAACGAATCAGCAGGTTTTGGGCTGCAGGTTGTAAGCATGTTAACAGAACAGCTCGGCGGATCTATTAAGGCTGAATCTGGTAATGGGTCGAGGTTTGTTCTTGAGATTCCTCAGGTGTAGGTGATACGCCCCTCACCTGCCTCCTTTTTTAAATGCACACGGCACACATATCTTTATCTGTTATTATCCCGCAGGGGATTGGAAGCAGCAGTAAAATCAATGTAATAAGAAGTCCCTTTATCTGCGGAGATCTGTACCGTACCGTGCAGACTTCTTACAAGCTCTTCAATGATAGCCATTCCGGAACCGCTTTTTCTTTTTACAGGGAATACACCTTTTCCATTGTCAGACATGTGGAGTACATATTCTCCAGGGCGGGTCTCTCTCATCATGATATAGACCTCACCGCTCATTGAATCTGCAAATGCGTGGATCACAGAATTAATAACAGCTTCAGTGATTATCATTCCGCAGGAGAACGCGATATCAGGGTCAGGTTTTATATCATCAGAGATATCAACACCAAAAGATATATTCGTACACTGGTTGCTGTAATTTTCTTTTATTCTATCAAGAATTTTTCTGACACATACATCCATTGATATCGCGGCCCTGTCAGATGAGTTATATATTAAATCCATGAGGCATATAATATTGTTCAGCCGCGCCGTTATATCCAGCATATCCCCCTCTGCGTCAGACGCAGATTCCGGATTTTTCCACCCTGTGCCTGAAAGTATATTAAGGCCTTTCATTACAGCATTAAGGATTTTATCGTTCAGTTCTCCTCTCCCGGGAGAAGAGAATTTAAAATTATCTTTAAATGAAGGGGGCTTCTGTCCTGTATCAGATTTATTACCGTATATCTGTTCCAGGTCCCGCTCAATAACCTCCTGCATTAAAACCATAAGTTCAGCATAGGCCTGCATATACGGATTCTCAATCGAATCAAGGACACATATTGTTCCAAAAAACTCTCCATCAGACCACTTAACCGGGAATCCCAGATACGATATCATCCCTAACTTCACATCCGGATTATCACACCAGTATGCATTATCCATGGCATCAGGGATATAAAGGGGTGAATTTTTACCAAGCACTGTTTCACAATAGAGGCCGCACTTCAGGTCTTCGCTGCTCCCCACACTGTATGGATTATCAAGTGTCCTGCTGGAGACAAGAACCGAGATTTCATGTTCACGTATCTGCATAATAAGTGCAGCTGGCACATTCATGCATTTAGCAGTAACATCTATAATCTTCTGCCATTTCTCTTTCATGTAAGAGGGTATTTCAGGTTTTGACAGTGATGTAACAGGGATGGATACTATATTGTTTTCGGCCCGGACTTTCACATCCGCATAAGTGTAATCATGGTTTTCCATATCCATCCCCCTTATGTTAAGCGGTTATAATACTTCATCTTACGACAATGACATGGTTTAAAAAATTCTTTAACAGCTATAATACACTTTTTTATTCAGGTTTGACGTATGACAGCATTATCTCGTCCCTGCAGTTCACTCTCATTGCCTCTGTGTCATAATGGCTGAACAGCCTGTACCTGTTAAGAAATACTCCCCATAAAAAAGTATAAAAAGACCTTGAGTGAAAATCGGGATCAAGGTCTCCCCTGAATACCCCCTCGTTTATACCCTTTATTATCAGTTCAGCATGAGCGGTGAAATACTCGTTGAACTTTTCATCCATAAAGCTGAAAACATCTTCAAGCCCTTCAGGTCTTTCAAGAGAGGAACAGCTTAACGCCGAAATTAATAGATGAAATTCATCCATGTGCTTCATGTGATAATCAATCAGCATTTCAAGTATCATCAATGGTGATTCACCGCAGTTATAAATACCCAGCACTGCATTGAATTTCTCAACGGAAAAATCGATGAGAATCTCCCTTAGAAGCGCCTGTTTGGTTTTAAAATGCCAAGATATGGCTCCACGGGTTAAACCTGCCTCAGCTGCAACATCTTCAAGTTTTGCAGAACCGAAACTTATAGTGCCGAAAATCCTTAGCCCCGCGTCGAGGAGCTTTCTCTTTGTTCCATCAGGTGATTTAACTTTCCTGTTCATACCAGGAACCTGCCGCGTTTAGTATTTTATTTACTGGAAACCTGTGAATTTTCCGGAANNTCCGGAAGAATATTCATCTGCCTATATACAACATACATTCATGAATGTACGGAGTCAAATTTACCCTTGAATTTTTCCCGAAAAAAAATAAATGATGTTGAATTATAGATTAAAGTTTGCTTATATTCTAAATATACTCCATCACAAGAGGACATAACTATTAAAAAACTGCTGGCATTGTTTATATTAATTCTTATATCATCATCCGCTTTCCCTGTGCTTATAGATGATATACAGGTAAAAAAACTTGATGCGGACAGGCTGAAACTATACCCGGTGCCTCATGATCACAGGAACTACTTTTTCCTTCAATCTGTCGGCGATACAACTCAGATTGTAATTGGTGATTTTTCTAAAAACGATAAGAAAAAAATAATCCTTATAACTCTTGGTGATGACTTCAATACAATAAAATCAGTCCTTGAATACGAGCCTGATAAAAGAAGCCTCAGAGTAAGAAAAGAATCTGACTCGCAGTTTTTTACAAAAGACATAACCAAACTGAAGAAGGATATTATAACAGGCACCCTGTTTAACAACAGCCATGCGGACAGGATGAAATCATATGATGCGCTTGAAATGATATTTAAAAAGAATGAGGCAACCACCGTTCTGCCAGACACATACGGTTTTACTGTTAAACTTACAGAGGTTGATGAGTTAAACAAACCTATGGCACTCTTTACTTTCGGCAGAAGCGAAACAGGGTATTTTCTGCAGTTCAGGACTGAGTATTACAGAATCAACGCGAGGAATACTGTAAATCCGGTTCTGCGGTATTCAGTATATTGTAAAGACACCAATGATCCTGTGGTGAAGGATCTCGTAGAGGAGCTGTTCAAGATAAGAGAGCCTGTGGCAAACAGAACCCGCCGGTTAGAGAAAGGGAACTGATACCGGCCAGGTGATTTCAGTGCGGTTTCTCTTTCACGACCCACCGCACTGCCGCTTTCGTGATCTCCGATGAATCTTTAAGATTCAGTTTGTCACGGATATTCCGTCTGTGACTTTCAATTGTATTTATATTCATGCCAAGATTTTTACTTATTTCATTTCTTTTATACCCTTTACCCAGGAGACTGAATATTTCAAACTCCCTGGGGCTTAAAAGAGAAACGTTGATTTCACTATCATCAACAGATCCAAGTATATGCTTCCCTGCAATTTTTTCAGAGATAGATCTGCTGAGAAAGAGTTTACCGCTCATGACAGTTTCAATTGCATTAATTATGTTGTCAGAGGCTTCGGCTTTTGTCACGTAGCCCTTTGCTCCTGCCTGTATAGACCTCTCCGCGTAGAGTGTGCCGTCATCCATGGACATCACAAGTATCGGCAGTCTGCTGAATCTTGTCTTTAATGCGGAGATAAGTTCTATTCCATTTACACCACCTTTGAGTTCAATATCAACTATCGCCAGATCCGGCTCTGTGTCAGCTACGACTTTTACAGCGGTATTCCCGTCTTCGGCCTCACCGCATACGATGTATTCATTCTCCTCCAGAATTGTCTTAAGCCCTTTTCTGACAACAGGATGATCATCAACTATTACAATCTTCACATTATTACCCCGTTATATTCAGATACCTGTCATACAGGAACATTCACTTCAATAAGAAATCCCTTTTCGTAATGGTTCTCCGCCCTGAAAGTTCCGCCGATGAGATCAGACCGGTATTTCATTATATTAAGGCCAAGACCCTCTGTTTCGGTGCAGTCTCTCCCTCTGCCGTCATCATGGACCGACAGCTTTATCAGGCCGTTTTCCCCTGCTATACAGATCTTAACATTGCCTGCACCGCTATGTTTTGCCGCATTGTTAACAGCCTCCTGTACAATATAATAAAGCTGCGAAGATGTAAAATCATCATTCACTGATAAATCCCCCTCTGCCGAGAACTCGCAATTCAGCTGATACAGGTTACGCATATTGATCGCTAACTGGTCAATAGCGAGCACAAGGTTATCATGCCCTATACTCTGCATCGGGAGTCCCCTTGTAATCTTTCTGCATATCATTGCGGCATCATATACAAGAACAGATATTTCATTTATCCTGTCCGGGAGAACAGCATCCCCTGAGCTTAAACTGTTTTTTACTGTCTTCAGCATAAAGCTGACACCTGTAAGTATCTGCCCCAGGCTGTCATGTATCTCACGGCCGATCTTCTGCCTTTCACCCTCACTTATGCTTATAATCTCTTTCTCGAGCTTCCTGAGTTCGTTCTTCGCGGCAATAAGCTCAATAATTCTTCCAAGCCTGTCTGCTATTGAAGCCGCAAAACGGAGTTCTCTTTCGCTGAAAGAGTGCCCGTTATTATAAAAAAACTCCGCAGTACCATAAACAATTCTGTTAACCACTATATCCTTTTTCACAGATTCAGACTGCGGTATAACAAAGCCCGAAGTATAGCATTTCCCCTCACAGCTGATCCTCACTGCTATATGCTCAGGGGAGTTAAAACCACGGGGAATCTCAATGATTGCCTCAGTAAGCAGGCTGCCAATCGAAGAGGCGTGTTCCTCCGCGATGCGTGAAATATTATAAAGACAGTTCATCTCTTTAAGCAGCCCCTCTTTCTCAGAAAGGAGTGCTGCCACCTTCTCTTCATTCATCTTCCTTTCTGTTATATCCGAGATGAGCCCTGTTGCCCCGGTGAATTTCCCGTTTATAATCACGGGACGGAGAGAAGTGCTTAGCCACGCATATTCACCATTCTTCCTAATCCTCCGGAATTCAGCCCTGTATTCCCGCTCCTCGATCAGCGACCTGATCATCATCTCAGCCTTTGCTTTATCACCTTCAGGAGTGAAATCACTGAAGTGGTGCCCTATAACTTCATCATCCCTGTATCCGCTGACAGGTTGAACCCTGGGGCTTATATAAGTAAAAAAACCGCTGCTGTCCATTGTGAAGATTATATCACTGATATCTTCTACGAGTTTTCTGTAATTTTCTTCGCTGATTCGTGTTCTTTCATGAGCTTCGAAAAGTTCAAATACCATCTCAATTGAAGAGAGAAGCACATAGTCTCCGGAATTTTTAAGAGCATACCCGTATCGTGTCACACTGCGTACTTTTTCAACCATCTCACGTTCTATGTGAGCCGTTAAAAAAAGTATAGGGATATTCTTTTTTTCAAGTATCCGCGCTGCAGCCCCGTGACCATCTATATCCCCCCCTAACTCCAGGTCCATAAGTATCAGGTCAACCTTTGAACAGGTTGTAATTTCAATGGCCTTTCTCCCTGTGGCTGCAGTTATAACACTATAACCGTTAGCTTCAAGGAGAACCTTTTCTGAAACAGCTGTTACAGGATCATCCTCTACAAGGAGTGTTGTTTTTTTAATAACTGACATATATGACTCTGCTTAACATTCTATAGTAGAAATCGGCGCTTACAGTATTATTTGATTGCTGCCCGTCATTCCCTCGAAGGCTGTGGGCGACCACAGGAAGAGCTGAAAGCTAATCCCATAGTACCGGTTTTATGAGATTCCGGCACTTCGTTATCACTACGGCCGGAATGACGGGGTCCTGATGTTTCATTAAATCAGATAATCATTTCATTATCTGATTTAATATAATAAAAAAACCGGTATATTTCTACATTTTTCTATTCAGCATACAACATGAGCGTTCTCTCTGCTGCTGAGCCACTTTTCCACAACGCTGCTTATATCCGATGATTTAACCGGTTTCGACATATAATCATTCATACCTGCATCAATACATCTCTCCCGGTCACCCTCCATTGCATGAGCAGTGAGTGCAACTATTATTACATCCGGATTTGTGATTCCGAAATTACCGCTTCGTATTATCCGTGTTGTCTCAAAACCGTCAAGTTCAGGCATCTGGCAGTCCATAAGGATCATATCATAATCGTTACTTTTCAGTTTTTCGATGCACTCGTATCCGTTTTCTGTTTCATCATAAGTATGCCCCAGTTTTTTAAGCATTGCCCCTGTAACAACACGGTTTATTCTGTTGTCTTCAACAACAAGGAATTTCAGTGTCTCACTATTAGTTTTTTTATTCAGGATAAAACTCCTGTTCTCCTTATCTGCCATATACCTGGCGGATTCAATGCCGAAAAGTGCGGTAAACCAGAAAGTTGATCCCTTACCGTAATTGCTTTCAAAGCTTATATCACCACCCATCATATAGACGATCTTCCTGCAGATAGTGAGGCCCAGCCCTGTGCCGCCGTATCCCCTGTTAAACCCCTCATCAATCTGTGTGAAAGGTGAAAAAATTTCTCCTGACCGCCCTGCGGGTATACCCTTCCCTGTGTCAGTGATCGAGAACAGCAGAGATATGCTCTCCTCATATTGCACCTTCAGAGAAACCCTGATTAGAACCCTGCCCGTATCGGTAAACTTTATGCCGTTATCAACGAGGTTCAGTATGACCTGTTTCAGTCTGTCTGGGTCCCCCTTCAACTGCGCCGGGACATTTCTTTCTATCAGGTAATTGAGACTGATTTTCTTTTCATCCGCTTTAGGCTTAAGCAGGAGAACAACATTTGTAATCACAGATTCAAGATCAAAAGCTAACTTGTTAAGAGTGAAGTGCTTTGCCTCAATCTTTGATATGTCCAGAATATCATTAATTATATTTAAAAGAGAATCACCGCTCTTCCTTGCTATATCGATAAAGCCTCTCTGTTCCTCACTCAGTTCTGTTTTAAGAAGAAGATCCAGCATACCTATAACACCGTTCATCGGTGTCCTGATTTCATGACTCATATTTGCCAGGAAACGGCTCTTTGCCACATTCGCAGCCTCTGCCCTGTATGCAAGTTCCTCCGCACGCTTAAGCGCGTTCTCAAGCCTGTTCTGGTTCTTCTTAAGTTCAAACTCCGCAAGTTTTCTGTCAGTGATATCCATCACCGTGATCATGCGTGCTGTCTTGTCCCGGTAATCAATCCTTCTCCCCTTAAGGGCAACCCATTTTTCTCCGCCGTTTTTAGGTATTATCCTGAACTCATAGAGTTCAGTAAATGCGTTATCATTCCCCCTCCCCCGCACAAGATCCTGAAACTCAGGAGCCACAAATTCCCAGAAACGCATTTTATAGAGCTCTTCACAGCTGTAACCGGAAATTGCTTCACCCGCAGGATTGCTGTACACCCAGAAGTCATCCTGGTGTATCATTATTGCGCCGGGAGAAACTTCAGTGAGGGTACGGAACATCTCCTCACTCTCCTTCACCCTTTTATTGGCGTCAAATAGTTCAAGAGCCATTTCAATTGTTGAAAGGAGTATAGAATCACCGGCATTTTTAGCAATGTATCCATAACGGGTGATGCTGTTTACCTGTTCAACTATCCCCTGCTCGTTATAGGAAGTGAGGAATACTATGGGAAGATTTTTTATTGCAAGAATCTGTTCTGCTGTTTCAGCACCTGAGATACCCTTTCCTAACTCTATATCCATAAGGACAAGATCTATATCATCATTTTCACGGATATATTTTAGCGCCTTATCCCCGGTTGATACAGGTGTAACCTTGTATCCTTTTGACCTGAGGAATAGTGTCTCTGTCATTGAAATAAGAGCTTCATCCTCAACAAGGAGTATCTTCCCGGGAGAACCACTCTTCATAATCGCCACCATCTGAAACAATTCTAAAATTTATTCCGCCTGTATAAGCCTGGGTATATCAAGAATATATGCAACCTCACCTGTACCGAGAATCGTTGACCCGCTTATCCACTGCAGCCTGTTGAATATTTTCCCAAGGGGTTTTATCACTGTCTGAAATTCCCCCACAAGTTCATCAACAATAAGCCCCACCTTCCTCCTGGCATGTTCAACAACAACCACCTTGTGTTTAACCGGCTCTTCCCCCTTCTCCCTGAAAAACTCACGCATCTTCATAAAGGGGAGCACATCCCCCCGGAGGTTTATATAGTTCCCCCCCTCCCTGAGATCGAGATCATCCCTGTGCACCTCTGTGCATTCTGTGACCATATCCAGCGGAAGAACATAATGAGAACCGGCAATCCTCACCATAAAGCCGTCTATAATTGCCAGTGTCAGAGGGAGATGTATCCTCATTGTAGTACCCTCCCCCGGTTCGCTTTCGATCATTACATTTCCGCGCAGAGATTCGATGTTCTTTTTAACAACATCCATGCCTACACCGCGCCCCGATATGTTTGTTACCTCAGCAGCAGTTGAAAACCCCGGCTGGAAAATAAACTGTTGTATCTCGAAATCCTGGTAAACCTGGTCCGCTCTGGCAAGGCCCTGCTCAATTGCCTTGTCAAGAATTTTATCCCTGTCAAGACCGCAGCCGTCATCCTTTACTTCAATAACAATACTCCCGGTTTCATGAAAGGCATTAAGTGTCAGTGTCCCCACAGCGGGCTTCCCTGCATTGGTCCTCTCTTCAGGGGTACCGATCCCATGATCCACAGAGTTCCGTATAAGATGTATAAGCGGGTCAGCAAGCTTATCGATAAGTGTCTTATCAAGCTCTGTTTCACCACCCATTACAATAAAATTAATTTTCTTTCCTCTCTCCCTGCTCAGATCTCTGACAACACGTTCGAACCTGCTGAATGTTTCACCGATCTGAACCATCCTGATCCCCATGGAGCTTCCCCGAATCTCTTCTATAAGTTTTGACATATCATTCACAGCTTTTACAAGGCCGGTTTTCTCTTCAGATTCCGAGATCTGTTTTACGTTAGACCCTGTTATTACCAGTTCGCCGATAAGGTTAATCAGCCTGTCGAGTTTCTCTGCCTCTACGCGGATAGTTCTCCTGTCACTCTCCTCTCTCCTCCTCACAGACTGCTGTTTTTCAAGAGCCGCTTCAAGCACAGGCTTCTGGATCATCTTTTCATCCACAAGTATTTTACCCACGAACTCCTTCTCTGTTTCATCCAGTGATATTTTACCCTGTATACTCTGAAGCTGGAGAGCTCTCTCAAGTTCCGAGGAAGTAAGCGAACCGATCTCCCTTAACATCTCACCTATACGCATAGGTTTTTCAGGAAGTGTTTCAATGAGCCTTACATAATCAGAGATCCCTGTCCTTGGGGGGAGGATTCTTATCTCACAGTCATCCTTAACAAATTCAAAAATATTTTCTATATCGCTTTTTGTCACAGTGCTTCTGAAATCGATTTCAAAACCCAGATAACATAGTTCCGGGTTCATATACTCCGCCTCCGGAATTCTGTCAGATACTGTCCTTATATGCTGAATTTCACCCTTCTCCGTGAGATACCTGATGAATGAATAAGGATCAAGTCCCTCCTGAAAAACCTTCTCTCCGAAACGGAGCGATATATGCCAGCAGTCATTACAGACCGTCATCTCATCATCACAGCATGAGGTTACTTCTGACACAGAGGATAATGCTGCGGCCGCTTCGCATGCAGGGTGTTCAAGGTATCCATTAATTTTTTCCGCAAGAATTGCAAAAACTTCTGCATTATCAGGATCAAGATCCGTATTGCAGTCATCTTCAAAATAATCGATCAGGTTCATCATGAAGTCGTGACATTCGAGGAAAAGAGCTGTCATCTCATCACTTAAATCAAGTTTACCGTTTCTTACGCACACAAGGAGATTTTCCAGGAGATGAGTAAATTCACCGATTTTATCATAACCGAACATCCCTGAATTTCCCTTGATCGTATGCACGCTGCGGAATATTGAATTAATGGAATCGCTGTCAGAATCATCCTTCTCAAGGGCAAGAAGAGACATCTCCATAGCATCAAGGAGTTCCCTGCTTTCAGTGAAATATTCTTTTTTAAAATTCTTTTCGCTTTTATTCAGGGACATAGTGTGCTCCTGTTTATATTATTTCATTATACAGGGAGACTATCGATTTCACCCTGGCGCTGGTTTCATCTATAACAAATGTTTTACCTGCTGACTCCGCCTCTCTCTTTAGAAAAAGAAGGAGTTGAAACCCTGCTGTATCAGCTTCATCAATCCCGGAGAGGTTTAAAACAACTCTGGAAAAAGCTTTCAGCTCGTTCAGCAGAACAGTTTTAAGTTTAGCGGCAGTGTATATTGTAAGCTCGCCTATCATTGTCAGTATGATTGTATCATCCTCACCTTTTTTCTTCAGTATTCTGAGCTTCATCAATACCTCCTTTACCGGAATAATCAGTTAACAAAAAGTTTTTTTACTGCCTCAATCAGCTGATCCGGCTGGAAAGGTTTAATCATCCATGCCTTGGCTCCGATTTTTTTTGCGGACTCAATAATATCACCTGACGATTCAGTTGTAAGCATAATAACAGGTGTATGCTTATAGGATGAATCCTCTTTAATCTTCTTCAGAAGAGTTAACCCGTCCATCTCCGGCATATTAACATCAGAGATAAAAAGTCCCACAGAGTGTTCCTTCATAAGATCAAGGGCCACGGCTCCGTTTGATGCTTCAATGGCATCATAACCCGCGCTCTTCAGCGTAAAAACAAGTGACTGCCTGATCGCGTTCGAATCATCAACCACCATAACTTTTTTTGCCATATCAAGCCTCCCGTAAAAATTAATTTCTAATTAAAATCCGACAGATCCTCTATCTTCAGTACATTCTCTATTTTAAGAAGAATAGCGAACTCCCCGTCGACCTTACCTATTCCATCGATGTAATCCGGCCTGATCCTGTTTCCGGTTTCAGGCACAGATTCTATACTATCATCTGTCAGTTCAGTTACAGCCCTGACAGAATCTATCATAACGCCCACAGGTATTCTTTCATCATGATCCGAAACCTCAACAATTATAATAGAACTGCTTTCACTTATAACACTTTCAATACCGTAAAACCTTCCCGAGAGATCAATTACAGGAACAACTTCACCACGAAGGTTTATCACTCCCATTATATAATCCGGGACACGGGGTATCCTGTAAACTTTTGAAAACTTAAGCACTTCGCGTATCAGGCTTACAGAGATACCGAAAAGATCGTTCCTTATGTTAAAAGTAAAATAGAGTTTAACATTATCTTTCCTGTCAGTTTCTCCCTCTCCACCCATTCCGTAGGCAAAATCCATTTCACTGCCTGTGTTTATACCGCCTGAAATTTCTTCCATATAAATATCCCCTTGGTATTATTTCGAACACTCCTTCAGTACGCCTCCGGCTATGGAATTGAGCGGAAGTACCGCATCAACAGCGCCGAGTTTTATAGCCTCATTCGGCATACCGAAAACAACGCAGCTTTTTTCATCCTGCGCGATATTATAAGCTCCGGCCTGTTTCATCTCAAGCATGCCGCGTGCTCCGTCATCACCCATGCCTGTCATAATGACCCCCACAGTGTTAGCGCCGGAGTATTCCGCTGCTGATCTGAAAAGCACATCAACGGAAGGCCTGTGGCGGGNNCGGGAAACAAGCGGGCCCTCTTTTACTTCAACATAGTACCGGGCGCCGCTTCTTTTAATCAGCATGTGTTTATTCCCCGGTGCAATTAAAGCCCGCCCCCTGATTATTGTATCACCATCTTCAGCCTCTTTCACATTCACGCTGCATATACCATCAAGGCGCTTTGCAAATGCTTTTGTGAAATTCTCAGGCATGTGCTGAACAATTGCAATTCCCGGCGCGTCCTGAGGCATACTCTCAAGGAAAATACGCAGAGCCTCAGTTCCGCCCGTTGAAGCGCCCACTGCTATTATCTTCTCTGTTGTGCGCAGCATCGCCTTCCCTGTGGGTGGAGCCAGCATAACATCCGCAGTAAGTTTTTCCGAAGGCCTGTGATGCTTTTTCCCGGACGGCAGAAGCGCAAGCTTTGCCTGGGATGCGGCCTTTACAGAATCACATATCCGTATCTGCGACTCTTCAAGAAATCGCTGAACCCCCATCTTCGGCTTGGTAATAATGTCAACAGCCCCATACTCCAGCGCTCTGAGAGTTGTCTCAGCACCTTCGTCTGTAAGGCTTGAGCACATAACAACCGGTATGGGGTGCTGCGTCATTATCTTATGAAGAAAAGTAACTCCATCCATCCTGGGCATCTCCACATCAAGTGTAATAACATCAGGAATTACTTTTCTGATTTTTTCCACTGCGATAAAGGGGTCGGAAGCTGTATCGATCACTTCAATTGAAGGATCAGACTCAAGTATATCTGTCATTGTCTGGCGGACAACAGCTGAATCGTCTACAACAAGCACCTTTATTTTCTTTACGCTGTTCATCAGAATTCTCTCATGATATTATCTTCATTTTTTCCTGTACACCGTGGGCCCCGCAGGGATAAACTTATCGCTTATCCCGTGAAGTGTTTCAGAACTGCCGATGAAAAGGTATCCCCCCGGAGCCATTGTATCATAAAATTTATCAAAAAGCTCAGCCTGTGTTCCCCTGTCGAAATATATAATCACGTTCCTGCAGAAAACTATATCCATCTCCGCTCCGGGAATTAACCTCTTGTCCATAAGGTTCAGTTTCCTGAATGTTACCATTTTCCTGATATCAGGAGAAATCCTGAATAGCCCTGCTTTATCACCCTTACCCCGCAGTATATATTTTTTCCTTAAGTAGAGCGGTATAGGTTTAATGGCATTTTCAGTATATATCCCGTTAACAGCTGTTTCCAGTACACGCGTGGAAATATCTGTAGCGAGAATTGAAACCGAAGATCTGTTCTCCCCGAAATAATCTGAAGCAACCATGCCTATTGTATAAGGCTCTTCACCTGTTGAACATCCCGCGCTCCAGATATTGATGGGATTCCCCTGCATAAACCTTGTCCTTGCGGTTAATTCAGGTATGACCCTCTCTGCAAGTATGGAGAAATGATCCGATTCCCTGAAAAAATCTGTCTTATTGGTTGTGACCGCATCAATCATCCTGTGAAACTCAGCAGATCTCCCTTCAGGACTGCATATATAATCATAATACTGCGAGTAGGATTTTATCTCAAGGGCCTTCATCCTTTTACTCAGCCGGGAAGTGAGCATCAGTTTTTTCACAGGGGGCATTTTAATCCCTGTCACAGAATAGATCATATTACTGAAGAGCTCAAACTCCATGTCAGTCATTGTCCTTGTCCAGCTCACCGGAGCTACATCAGGTTTAGCTTCAGCCATCACGATACATCTCCCCCTGATTATCAGTATCTTTCAAATTCGTCGTCACCAGTCAGCTTTATATCAACACCACCTGTACCGGGGATAGACTCTTCATTACCGAAGTTTTTCTTAATTGCTGCAACATCCGGAAACTGGTGACCGGATTCAATTTTCCCTGCATCCTTATGCATCGCTGCCATCCTGGATGCACCGGAATATTTCGGGGCAGTTGAATGGCTTTTATTCAGATGTTTCCCGTTGCCGTTACCTCCGCCAATGGATATACCTGTGCTCTTAACCTTGAAGAAGGATGCCGCACGCTGAAGCTGTTCAGCCTGGCCCAGAAGTTCCTGCGTAGTTGAAGCCATCTCTTCAGTAGCAGCAGCGCTCTGCTGTATACCCTTATCGAGCTGTTCAACTGCCTGTGTAACCTGGGTGATCCCGTTTGCCTGTTCAGAACTTGATGCATTAATCTCCTGTACAAGTTCAGCAGTCTTCTGTATCTGGGGAACTATCTCCTCTATGAGTTTACCTGCCTTCTCTGCAACTTCAACGCTCTGCATTGAAAGATTATTAATCTCTTTTGCCGCATTACCGCTCCGTTCAGCAAGAGTTCTTACCTCCCCTGCCACAACTGCAAAGCCCTTGCCATGTTCACCGGCACGTGCAGCCTCAATTGCGGCATTCAGAGCCAGCATATTTGTCTGAGCTGCTATATCTTCTATTACAGCAATCTTTTCTGCAATACTTCTCATGGCCCTTACGGTTTCCGCAACAGCAGTGCCCCCTTCCTGGGCATCTTTTGAAGCTTTAACTGCAATAGAGGCTGTCTGTTTCGCATTGTCAGCATTCTGTATAACAGAGCTGTTCATCTCCTCCATTGAGCTGGAGACCTGTTCAACGCTTGCTGACTGTTCATTGGCGCTCTGTGCCATCTCTTCAGCAGAAGCACTCATCTCGCCGCTCCCTGTGGCCACCTGGTTTGCGGCAGTCTGTACATCAACTGCAATTGAAGTAAGATCACTAACCATCTTCTTCATAGCCTGCATAAGTTTATCCTGAGCGGATCTCTCTTCGACCTCAATCATCAGGTTCCCCCCTGCAATCTCCTGCGAAACGTCAGTGACTCTGTTCATGGCATCAATAAGCATATTTATATTATTCTTGATCTCATTAAAATCACCGCTATAATTGTCAGTAATTTTCGGCGGCACATCACCTTTTGCTATCCTGTCAACATATTCCGCTGCAACATTCAATGGCCCGATTACTGCATCAAGTGTATTATTGACACCTTTAATAATAGCTGCAAAATCACCCTGGTGTTTACCGGCATCCGCCCTTGCGTCAAGACGGCCCTCAACAGCTGCTTTTGCAAGCATGTCGGCATCCTTTACAAGTTCGCTTACTGCATCTATACACTGATTAAGATTATTCTTGATCTCGTTGAAATCGCCATGATAGGTGTCAGTAATTTTAGGAGGGATATCGCCGTGTGAAATGCGGTCAACATATTCCGCTGCAACATTCAGAGGACCTATTACTGCATCAAGTATATTATTTATACCCTCACCAATGGACCTGAATTCAAAATTAATATTCTCAGTATTTGCCCGCGTATCCAGCTTACCGTCAAGTGATGCCTGGGTTATACCTGAAACCTCTGTCATCATCCCCTTAATAATGGCGGCAATATTCCGTATAATGATAAATGTGAGAAGTGATGCGAATATAACAGCAATAGCAATAAGTGAATACATCAGAAACACTGCTGAAGCAGCAAGATTTGTGTTACCCTCAACGGTCTCTTTAGCGCGCGCTGCTTTATGCTCCACGGTTTTATCGATGAGTTCAATTACCACCCTGGCTGCGGCACCCCCTTCACCGTGCAGAATCAAATTCGCTTCGCTTTTATTATCCTGCTTAATCAGTTCAATAATCCTTGCCTGATGTTTCCCATAATTGGCTACAGCCTGTTTAAGCTCATTGAACTGTTTTTTCCCTGCATCAGTAAAAAGTGTCTTTTCATATTCATCCAGATTTTTCCGGGCTGTTTCATCAAGTTCAAGTGCCCTTTTAATAAATTGTAAAACTTTCTCCTGGTTATCAGTTGCAATTGCATCCCTGAGGTTTACCCTTATCCTGTGGAAGCACATCCCCACTTCACCAATCTGATGGATCGGCATAGTCATCATATTAAAAAGCTTTGCATCAGCAGTCTCAATTTTTCTGATATTAATAGTACCGACTACACCTATTGCCCCGGCTATAATTGTAAGCACAACAAACCCGGTAAGTACCTTTATCCCTAATTTCATATTCTTGAACATTACATCCTCCTTCACACGCTATATTCATTTGACCTCACCCCACGGCCCCCTCTCCTCAAGGAGGGGTTGAAGAGATAGATCCCCTGTTCAGTTTAAATTCATTCCCTGCCTTATAATTTTCAGAGACTCCCTCAGCATTTCGCTGCATCTTTCTGTAACCGGTGCACCGTGACCGGGGTAAATCACACGGATAGTCTTTCTGCAGAGCCGTTCAAGAGCCTTCACAAAACCTTCCTCATATGTTGAATCAGGTGTCCTTACTGACAACGGAGTATCTCCTGAAAACAGGACACCATCATCACAGTTATACAAACATATAGAATCAGTACTGTGGCCCGGCGTATGTATTACTTCAAAAGATCTATCTCCAAGCTTTATCATGTCTCCGTCTTTAAGCAGATGGTCGGTCCCTTCAATGGTCTTTGAATATGCATAAACCCTGGGATTAAACACCTTCTTTACATTGGGGAGCATGGTTGTGTGGTCATAATGATTGTGAGTAAGAACAATCTTATCGACCTGTTTCTTCCCGACACCCGTGGGGATATCAAATATCATCTCAAGTATTGAAAGATCCCGCCCAGCATCAACAAGGGAATTCACATCATCAAGGGTGTTCCAGGTCCCTGTGACAAGATACACATTTGAAGTGTAAA
>DINC01000244.1:17246-26711 GCA_002425885.1 Spirochaetia bacterium UBA5550
CCCTCCGGGGGTGCGGGGGTAAAAGTTTTAGAGCTAAGAGAAACTAAGCAGATACGGGAACCACCTTCCTGTACACCTGTGCATTTGGAACAACCTGCTCAAAATATCCCTCAAGCTCAGCAGGCATCTTCTGCGTCTGTTCTGTAACAAAGTACCCACCTTCAAGGAGGTTCTCATGAAACATCTTTATTACATCAACTCTCTCTTCATGCTTGAAATGAAGAAGCACGTTCTTGCACAATATAAGACTGAAATCGTTTTTCACGGGCTGCAGTGTAAGCAGGTCATGTTTTTTATAATTCATGCATTTAATAAGGTCTTCAGATATCCTGTATTTATCTGTCTCACCGACTCTCGAGAAATATCTGCTGAAGATATCAGAGGGGATCCTGTCAAGCTGTTCCCTGGGGTACTCCCCTGATTCAATTATCTTCTGAAAAAGATTGCTCCCGTCGATATCTGTTGCGTAGATCTTCACATTTCTGAATATCATGTTACCCATGTTCTCGCGAAGTATTATGGCAAGAGAGTAAGGCTCAGGACCCATAGCACATCCGGCATCCCACACATTGATGTACCTCTTGGTACGCAGCGCTGGGAGCGCGTAATCCCTGATCATCTCAAGGGTCTGCATGTCACGGAAAAAATAGGTGAATGCCATTTCTCTTTACTTCCCCTGTATAGTATTGATTTCGTCATCAGAGAATAGCCTGTCAGCATCAAGAACAATGACAAGCCCCTTGGGGGTCCGTCCGATTCCTGCGACAGCGTCTCTCCCCACTTCGCTTGCAAAATGCGGTGTATCCTGAATATCTTCAAGGGTCATACTTATTACATCAAGAACAGAATCAACAATAAGACCCAGAAGCACTCCCCGTATCCTTGCTATAATTATTACTGTGTTTTTATCATAAGGACGTTCATCAATATTAAACTTAAGACGCATATCGATGAGCGGAATAATTCTGCTGCGAAGGTCAATAACACCCNNTCATGAACTTCATGGTGTTGGGCACTTTTGTAATTGTTGTAAAGTTAAGCACCTCCTGCGCCCTGGCTACATCTATACCGAAGTTTTCTTCGCCGATAGAGAAGGTGACATACTGGCGTTTTACCGAATCCTCTCTCTTTGCCGTGTCTTTATTCTGCATATTCATAATGTTCCCATTCCCCCGAAATAAGCGGTACATGACAGTACTAATTATTACAAAAAAAATACTCTACGGAAATAACACCAAAATGTTATTTAGGGTAACACGTTTGAAACAGAAAGATAACACGTTCGTGTGATGGAGAGTAATACAGTGGTTTAGCGGGTTCAGGGATAATAATACTCTGTCTCTTTATTATGGTTCTATATTGAACCTTGCAGCTTCATGCTGTATTGCAGCCTTTGTAAGTGTAGAGGCATCGGGGATATTCATTTTTATTCTGATTTTCCTTCTGTGAGCCTCAAGAGTACTGACGCTTATCTTCAGTTTTCCCGCTATCTCTTCTCTTTTATAGCCACGTCCTATAAGCTGAAAAACTTCAAGCTCGCGATCAGTGAGTCCCGCAACATCCTGTCCGTTCAATGGTTTTATATAATTTCTGAAATGATTAGAGGCGATCATGAAACATACCTCGCTGCTCAGGTATATCTCACCCCGCCTGATTGTTTCTAAAGCCGTGAAAATATTATCTATTAAATCGACCTTGGATATAAATCCCATAGCTCCGGTTCTTATAGCCCGCTCAGCATAATGTGAACCATCATCCAGGGACATGACAAGTATCTTTACTCCGGGGAACCCCTCCCGCGCTCTCCTGACCAGATCAATACCGCTCAAACCGCACCCCAGTTCAACATCAACCAGAAGAATATCCGGGAGTTCCTTACGCAGAAGACTCATAGCATCATCAACATTAACAGCCTCACCTGTAACCTGGTATCCCCCCTGCCCCATAAAAATGGAACGAAGGCCGTTTATAACAACAGGGTGATCATCAACAATTACAATTTTTTCCATAGTAATCCTGATAATTTCTTATAATAATTTATCGCATGAAATATTGCAGTCAATGACATGGATGTGCTAAAAAATCTAACACTAACGTGTTATCCCTGATTCTGATAAAATACTTTATATTTAAGATATGCTGTTATGTGATGGCACTAATTTTCAGGAAACTGACTCATTGGATCAACTGAACCGGCAGAACCGGATAACATGAAAAAAATAAATATACATATCGGAGAATACTATTCCTCCTCTGAACCAACCGTAATCACCACGATTCTCGGGCCATGTGTAGCAGTATGTCTTTATGACCTGGCAAGCGGAACCGGAGGGATGAACCATATTCTGCTCCCCGGAGAAAAAACAGATGGATGTAATCCCGGAGACGCACGATACGCCATCAATGCCATGGAGCTTCTCATAAACCAGATGATGAAATCTGGTGCTGACAGGTACAGGCTTAAAGCCAAAATTTTCGGAGGAGCCCAGATATACCCTTTTTTAAAACAGGAGATGGCCATGGGATTAAAGAATATTGAAATGGTCATAGATTTCCGCATAACTGAAAGAATACCGATTGTTAATTACAACTTCGGAGGTTCTAATCCCAGAAAAATTTATTTCTATACAGGTACGGGTGATGTGCTCATGCAGAAAATTAAGACATCAGAGGTAATGGAGGAATTTGAAAACCTTAAATTAAAAAGAATAGAGATCGAAAAACGGATCAGGAGAACCGGCAGCTGTATGTTCTTTGACTGAATTAACGCATCAGCTACAACATGAATGAAACTTTAATTTCTGTGCCGGGAGTATTACCGAAAACCATCTCCCCTTCAAGCTGTTCAGCCAGAGAAGAAACAAGATTAAGGCCGAAGCCGTTCCTGTTACCGCTTTTAACTTTATCAGGCAAACCGAGGCCATTATCCTTCACAGCAAAAGAGACCCTCCCGTCAATAAAGGAGAGAGAGAAAGCCAGCTCAGGATTATCAGTTTCATCAAAGGCATATTTGAAAGTATTTGTTATTAATTCATTTATCATTATACCCATTGTAAAGAGCACTTTGGAATCGAGATTGAAATCGTCGATCTTTTTAACAACATTAACTTTGCTGTGATTCGGGAAGAGTTTAATTATCTCATTCAGCAGGTTTTCGAAATAATCCCTTACATTAAGATTCTTATAATCGGCAGACCTGTAAAGCCTGTCATAAATAAGCATCATATTCTGCACCCGCCCCCTTGCATCGTTAAGAGCTTCAATGGCAGCAGGTTCTTCAATAGACATAGACTGAAGTTTAAGGAGACCGGCTACAGTATTCATGTTATTTTTAATTCTATGGTGGACTTCACGGAGAAGCATCTCCTTCTGTTCAAGGAGGTTCTGTATCTCCATTTCCGATTTTTTCTTTTCAGTAATGTCCCTGTTGCTCCCCCTGCGCCCGATAAACCTCCCCTCTCTGTCATAAACAGACCTGCATACATGGGCAATCCACCTTACCTCCCCGTTTCTGGCAGTAATACGAAATTCAGTTTCATTAGTTACAGGGCTTTCAAAAACAGAACCATAATTAAGGCATGGGCTGTCACTGTCCTCCGGGAATACTATTTCCGACAGGAGACCCGCCTTCTCCATGAATTCAGAGGCAGTATAACCGGATATATCCTCACATGATGGAGATACATACTCCATCTTCCCATCAGCACCTATCCAGAACTCCCAGTCATAGGTAAAATCAGCAATTGTGCGGTACTTCTCTTCACTCTTTTCAAGCTCCATCTGCATACGACGCTCACGGGTCACATCATTCCCTATAACAAGTATTGCGGGCCCGTCATCAAGAGATATCGGCAATGAAAGAGATTCTGTAATAAGCGGAGAGCCGTCCTTTTTCAGAAGAAAGAGTTCTATCTTTTCATTAAAATTCCCGTTCTCGGCATTTCTCAGCCTCTCCCTGATCAGTTCACCATTCTCCGGGCTTATTGTATTCTCCACATTCAGACCGATCATTTCGTCAGGCGAACTGTATCCGAGCCTTGATGCAGCAGAAGGATTTGAATAAATGTACCGCCCCTCTCTTATAAGAAATATAGACAGAGGGCTTTTCTCAATTAAAAGTTTGTACCGCTTATCACTCTGCTCAAGTTTGTACGCTGCCTCCCTACGCTCGCTTATGTCCCTCCCTGCAACAACAGCACCTGTTATGTTGCCCCCGGAATCATGGATAACATTAGCAGATGTTTCATACCAGGCATAATTTCCATATTTATTCCTGTATCTTGATTCAACTTTCACTGTCCCTTTGACGAATAAAACATCTACAGCTGATTTTACAGCAGGGAGGTCATCACTATGAACATACTCAAAAGAGTGCCGCCCCTCCAGTTCCTCGGGAGAGTAACCGAGAATACGGAAAAAAGAAGGTGAAACATATTTATATCTCCCGTTTACATCCATTATAAAAATAAGGTCAGTCATACTATCAGAAATCATGTTTAAAAGGGTATCCTTCTTTTTCAGCTTTTCATATGCCCTGTCCCTTTCGCCAAGCGCCCTGGCAAGCCTGATGTTACTGTAAGAAAGTTTTTTTATAAGTCCCGCAAGTTCAGTATAGTAATCCATGATTTTATAAACAGCATCTCGGCTGAGACGCGGGATGCTTCGCCAGGCATCAATATATTCCTCCCCGTTGAATCCGAATTCAGCCGCACGTTTTCTGAAGATCTCCTCATCAGGAACCTCCTCTTCAAAAAAGAACTGCCCCAGGAAAATATTACCCACATGTTTCCCTTCAATCATAATGGGAGTAGCTATATCATATATATTATTTTTGCATTTATAAACCTTATATTCACCCTCTTTTACCCCGGCAGACAATAATGTATCGCTTTCAATGCAGTGCTTTAATGTATCAGGATGAACCCGGTGAAACCTTTTACATATATCCTGCCACCCGGATTCAACAAGGACTCTCCCTTTCATATCAATTATGCCAACACCTACCCTTATCCCTGTTAAAGAATAAAGTCTGTCAATAAGGGGCTGAAGCTCATCCTTATTAATTAAATCAGCAAGTTCTATATCTGCTGAATCAATTTCAGGCATTAGAATACTATCGAGTTTCCGTCTTGTACTCTGCTCACTCTCAGCAAGGCGTTCCGAAGTTTTTTTAAGTTTCATATGAGATTCAAAAAGCTCAAAAGCCATCTCTATTGATGAGAGAAGCACAAAGTCGCCGGAATTTTTAATCACATACCCGTACCTGGTTATGGCCCTTACCTTGTAAACCATTTCACGTTCTGAATGTGATGTGAGAAAAACAATGGGGATGTCATTGGTTTTAAGGATCTCCCTGGCAGCATCAGGCCCGCTCATACCGGGCCCCAAGTCTATATCCATAAGTATAAGTTCAATAGAAGAGTCATTGCCGATCCTCTCAATAGCCCTGGTACCGCTGGAAACTGTGACCACATCATATCCGTTATGTTTAAGCATTGCAGATGTTATTGCAGCTGCGACCGGATCATCTTCAACAAGGAGTATTTTTCTTTTTCTTTCAGGATTCATATTCTTTTCGTATAACAAGCTGCATTATTTATCTAATATAAACAGCTTTGATTCCTTAAAATATAATTTGACTAAAAATTCAGTATTTATCACTACACCCTCACACCTGAAACCTTATAACAAAAGCCGTACCATCACCCCTGATTATCTCAGCGGTTCCCCCTATCTGCTCCACCAGCATACTTATAAGCTGCATGCCGAAGCCCTTAGAATTTTCAAATGTTGCAGATTCAGGTAGACCTATGCCGTTGTCTCTGTAATGCAGCATTACCTCACTTCCTTCACGTGTAAGCTGCAGTTCGAGCAAACCCTCACTGCGCCCTGTAAATGCATACTTCATGGTGTTGGTAATCAGCTCTGTTACAATTATTCCCAATGTTGAAAGCATCTGACTTCCGGTGATAAAGTCCTCAACATCAACTTTATACTTCACTGGAACTGATGAATCAAAAATAGAAACAATCTCTTTCACAAGCTGGCTCAGGTAATGGCTTACATTCAGTTCCCGGTGTGAATCGGAGCGGTAGAGTTTATCATATAGAAGGGTCATGCTCTGCACCCTGGATGCGGCATCAATCAGTATACTGCTGCATGCAGGATTATCCTGGGCATCAGCCTGGAGATAGAGGAGACCGTAAACTGTATTCATGTTATTTTTTATACGGTGATGTGCCTCTTTCAGTATCACCTCCTTCTCTTTAAGGAGGTTTCTTATCTTTTCATCACTCTCTTTACGTTCAGTTATATCCCTTGCATGGGACAGGATCATCAGCTTCCCTTGCTGCTCAAATATACTGGAACTGACTTCAACGGGGAATACATATCCGTCTTTTCTCTTCTGCATTGATTCAAAAGTCATTTTTTTCTTTTCCATCAGCTTTTTTGTTAACAGGGCTACCTCTTCCCACGCCTCCACAGGTGCAATATCCATATCAGAAATATTCAGAAGCTCCTCCCTGCTGTACTGCAGGCTTATGCAGGCCCGGTCATTGACCTCGTAAAACATTCCCGGTTTTCCGTCATCCATAATCCCGTGAAGAAAGATGCTGTCATTGGCTGATTCAAAAAGCCTCCAGTACTTCTGCTCGCTCTGTTCTGTAAGCTCAAGGAGTCGGCTGTTATTGAGTGCAACGGCAGCAAGTCCGGCAAAGACCTCGGAAATTTTCGCGTCCTCCTCAGTAAAAGGGGATGGTTTATTCGCAACTCCGATAAGCCCCCTGGCCTTCCCTTCTATCACAAGGGGCGCGAACAAAACATTTGCAAGGGGAGCATGCCCCTCAGGCATAAACCTGACCCACTCACTCCCCGCAAAATCGTTATGATACACTGGCCTCCCTGTGCGGTAAGCCTCACCGCGCAGACCCCTTGCCGGCATCGGCAGAGAGGAATCAACAGTGCAGTCATATCCGCCGGACTCCAGGAAGAGGAGCTCATTCTCATCACCCGCATCATTGAGAAAGGCAACATAACCTGACACAGCTCCGGTGAGAGAGCAGATAGAATCAAAGACATGCCGCGCAGTATGGATAAAATCTTCAGACTTCAGCACCTGCTGCGATGCCCTGAAGAGAGCTGCATTGATTTCATTTTCACGCCTGATCTCCGACTCAATCCTCTTCTGATCAGTTATATCCCTGAATTCAACAGTCCTTACGGTTTTACCTTTATATGGCACATTCCGCGCCTCAAGTCTTAAAGGATACTCCTTACCATTCTTTTTTACACCGTACACCTCGTAAGGTTTTTCATAACCGGAAAGTATGTTTTTCCTTACCTCATCCCTCGACTTTTCAGCTATCAGGAGGAGCCCGTCCATGCCAATAAGTTCATCCATTGAATAACCTGTCATTTCAGACATCCCCTGGTTGCATTCAAGGATTATCCCTTTATCATGAATCGCAATTCCTCCGAAAGAAGCATTGTGAAGAGCCCGGAAACGCTCCTGGCTCTCAAGGAGCGACTTCTCTGTACTCATCCTGTCAGTAACATCCTCAGAAATTCCACCGAATATTTCTGTGCCGTCATCTTCCACCATAACAGGGAAAAGCTTGCTTTCAAAAATTCTGTCAGTGCCTTTAAAATTAATTATATCGAGTTTAAGAAGAGGTTCCCTTTTCTCTTTCAGGGATGCAATGGTCCGCATAAAATCCTCCGCAACTACAGGCTGCAGCAGTTCAGCAAAACTCTTACCCCTCATCTCTTCAGTGGTCATGCCGTAAAGTCCGGCCATACTTTCAGATACTTCAACATACCGCCCCTGCGCATCAAAGAGCGCAATTAAGTTTGGGCTGTTATCAAGGAGAGCATTGAACCGCCTCAATGCTTTCATCATCGCTTTACGGGCACCCTTCTTCTCTGTAATATCTGTTGCAATACTGAGAATTGACGGAATCCCTCCCCAGTTGAACTTTTTTGCAGTTACCTCAAGGGGGAAGGATGTACCATCTTTTTTATAATGCCGCACTTCAAATGACGCTTCACCCTTTTCCTCTATCTCTCTTACACGTTCATTAAAAAGCTCAGTACTTTCAGGGAGATCAATCATATTAAGCTTTGCTGACATAAACTCTTCTTTGTCATATCCATGCAGTTCAAAACTTCTGCGGTTGGCGTAGAGAAAGTTACCCGCCCCGTCATGAACAGTAATGGAAGCAGGTGTGCTGTCCACCATCTCCGACAGGCGAAGCATATGTTCCTCCGCGTTTTTTCTTTCTGTTATATCACGGGCTATTATATAAACCCTGACCATCTCCTCTTTTTCATTATATATAAAAGAGGCATTATCCTCCCTCCATATAAATTCCCCGCCTTTATTCTTCGCCCTGCACTGGTAAGTCAGATTACTATTTCTCTTCTCTTTTGCGGAAGCAATGGCTGATGCAATAACATCCCTGTCATCAGGATGAACATTATTAATCATCTCTGCTTCGGTTCTCCCAAGCATCTCAGATGAAGTATAGCCGGATATTTTTTCATACGCCGGGGAAACATAAGTTATAACTCCGTTTTCAAATACAAAAATTCCGTCCGATGTATTTTCAGCGATGAGACGGTATTTTTTTTCTGTCTCATACAGGCGGAAAGCCATTTTCAGTGATGCGATAAGCACTGTCTCCCCTGCATTCTTCAGGATATATCCGTATGAGGTGATCCCCTCTGTCTTCTCAACAATCTCCGGCTCTGTATGAGAGGAGAGAAACACCACAGGGATGTCATGTTTTTCAAGAATCAGTTCAGCTGCCTCTGTCCCATCAATTCCCTCCCCGAGATCTATATCCATGAGCACCAGATCTATACCGGAATCTGAATCAACTGCGGAAACAGCTTTCTCTCCTGAGCTTACAGATGTAACATGATAACCATATTTTTTAAGTATGGTTTTAGAAAACACTGCATTCATAGGCTCATCTTCAACAAGGAGTATGGTTTTGCGGTCTTTCTCTGTCATATAATCCTGTTCCAAAAGTAACGGTGAGCACTTCACCGTTATATTTTAAAAATTTCATTGCATCGCAGTTACATGAAGATATCCCTACAGGGATTAATATAAATAATAATAAAATCTGATGTAAAATTCAAGTCACGGTTCAGAGGAATTAATTAAACGGCATAATGAATCTACCACGGACACTTCAACCCGCAAAGAACAGCCCCCTAAATCTACTCCAAGAGTACTTTGTCGGCCCACGAGGATCTCCCCCCTAAATCCCCCTAAGGGGGACTTCAGATCTGTTTATTCCTCAATCTATACCATAATAATTGCTCAGACTGAGTTAATTTTAATCGTTGCTCCCTTGCAAGATGTACTACGTATTCCGGAGTATCAATTATCTGTCCGTTGTAAAGCATGGGTAACATTAATTACTGATTATTTTTTAATCAATACATTTATAAAGT
>DINC01000121.1:0-3074 GCA_002425885.1 Spirochaetia bacterium UBA5550
ATATGCAATCTGTTGAATATCATCTATATCAAAATGCACCATTAAAGCTGCGGCGGTAAAAAACTGCTTCTCTCTTTTTTGCGTGCTTTTTATCACAAGGTTTCATCTTTATAACTGATTATTAAAGCGGTCATCTGACCTGATTATAAAAGAAAGAGGTTATTTTTCATGAAAACCAGAATCACAAAAACATTCGGAATCAAATATCCTATTATTCTTTCAGGTATGAGCTGGATAAGCACACCTGAACTCGTCGCAGCAGTTGCAAATGCCGGCGGCCTTGGAATACTTGCAACAGGAGTTATGAGCGCGGAGGAGACTCTCGAAGCCATAAGAAAAACAAAGTCCCTGACGAAAAAACCATTTGCCGCAAATGTTACACTCTACTTCCCCGGCGCAGAGAAAAACGCTGAAGTTATAATTAAAGAGAAAGTTCCCGTGGTTAACTATGCGCTCGGAAAAGGTGACTGGATCTGTAAAGCTGTTCATGAATACGGCGGGAAAGTAATAGCCACAGTAACAACACTGAAGCACGCCCTTGCCGCGCAGAAAGATGGAGCTGATGCGATCATTGTTACAGGACATGAAGCAGCAGGCCATGGCGGAGCTGTGACATCTCTTGTACTAATACCGAGTATCGCTGATGCAATCGATATCCCGATTATTGCTGCCGGGGGATTTGCTGACGGCCGCGGACTTGCCTCTGCCATGATCCTTGGCGCTGACGGTATATCAATGGGAACAAGGTTTATGAATTCAGTGGAGAGCCCTGTACATGAAAAACAGAAAGCCTTCTCTAACGAAACAGATGTATATAAAACAATCTACACTGATAAAGTTGACGGAATGCTTGCCCGTGTTATGGACACAGAAGGAGCAAGAAAGCTCATCAAAAAGAGACTCAATCCATTAAGTTCACTCATACTCTCAAGAAAGATCGCTGCTATGCTGGGCTTCCCGTGGATGAAGCTTGCTATAGGGATCATGTTCATGGGGTACAAACGCTCAATGCAGATGGCCCGCATGGCAATCGGATTTGACGCTTTCCAGGCAGGAACAATGGATGGCGACAACAAAAAAGGTGTTCTACCCATAGGCCAGGTTGCAGGTATCATGCACGAAACTCTTACTGTAAAAGAGATTATAGAGAAGACAGTAAAAGAGGCAAAGAAATGTCAGGATGTTCTTGCCGCTAAAATGAAGTAAATTTTAATTGCTTATAAATGCTGCCCCGCTGACTGGCGGGATACAGGATTCAATATAACACAAGAATTCAGATTAAATAAACCCAACTAAAGGAGGATTTATGGCTATAGTTGAATGGAAAAAGGACGAAACTGTTGCTATAATGATATTGAACAACGGCGAAAACAGACACAATCCGGATTTCGCTGCAACATTCATGTCAGTCTACAATGAAATACTCGCAGACAAAGAGATCAAAGCAATAGTACTCACATCAAGCGATCCGAAAAACTTCTGTCTCGGCGTTGACATCGGATGGATGATGAAAGAACAGCAGGCTCAGAATTTCCCCGGTATTACTAAATGGCTATATGATATGGGAGAAGTATTCAAAGCAATGATCATGTCTCCTGTTCCGACAATTGCAGCGATTAACGGACACGCATTCGGTAATGGCGCCATGCTTGCAGGCGCATGCGACTTCAGATTCATGCGGGCGGACAGGGGATTTTTCTGCTTTCCTGAGGTTGACCTCGGAATACAGTTTGCTCCTTCAATGATCGAGTGGATGAAAAAAATAATGCCGTATCACCTCTTTGTAAGGATGAAATGGTCCGGAGAGAAGGTAGGCGCTGCAGAACTTGAAAAACATAATGTAATACTTAAAGCATGCGCTGATGCAGATGAAACTCTCAAGGAAGCAGTTGCATTCGCGAAGACATTCAACAAATCAAGAAATACTCTTGGTGAAATGAAGAAAAGAACATATAAGCATATCATTGATAAAATGGAAAAAGAGGACCCGGAATACTTTGATTACAAACCTGAGCAGGTTAAAGAAGGGAAACCGCCTATTTTCATGTTTACACAGGGTTAATAGCACTATTATCCTATAATAAAAAACCGCCTTCAAGGCGGTTTTTTATTGGTNNCAGGCTTGATTTCTGGATTGAGAATAAATACAGGCTCCAAACCCAGTACGAAAGGAACCGTAAAAAATTCTATAAAATTCTTGATTTGATGACCAGGAAGTTTGAAGGACTCCTTGAAGCCAGCGGCTGCAATGCCCAGGTCAAGGGGAGAATAAAGAGCTTCGATGCTCTTTACCGAAAACTTCTCCAGAAAAGCCAGAAAGACTCCATCGAATTCCCCTTTGACTATATAACAGATGTCGTAGGGATGAGGATCGTTGTACCCTTTCTTGAAGACCTTAATAGTGTTGAAAAACTGATAAGGGACCACTTCGAAATTGCTGATACAAAATATAAATCACGCGAACTATCGATCCGTGAATTCGGGTATGACTCCATACACCTCTTGATCAAACTCCCTGACGAGATTACAAAGAAAATAAAAAACACCCAGAACATGAAGATCGAGATTCAGCTCCGAACCATTCTGCAGGATGCATGGGCTGAAGTTGAACACGAACTTATTTACAAAACAAGCATAGACAAAGTTGAAGATACCATCAGAAGAAAAATGATTGCTGTTAACGCGACACTCTCACTTGGAGACACAATATTTCAGGAGATCCGTGATTACCAGCGGAGAAGATACAGGGACATCCAGGAGAGGCATAAAAAGCTAATGGATAAAGTTTCCACTATTCCGGAAAAGATGGGGAAACTGAAAGAACCTGCTCAGCCTATAGAAGTCGAGAGGATCGAAACACCGGCAGAGGAACCGAAAAAGAAATTTGCATCCGTTAATACAGCTGACACAAAAGATAAACATCAGCTGAACGATCTCCTCGTTGAAGCGATGAACGCTCACCTTGAGAACAGACTGACCGATGCAGTCGGACTTTACACTCAGCTTATACTTGTTTCACCGAATCACTTTATTTATAACCACAGGGGACTTGTATATTTCACTCTGTCGGAATA
>DINC01000121.1:3097-3260 GCA_002425885.1 Spirochaetia bacterium UBA5550
CTGTCGGAATATAATAAGGCTATAAGTGATTTTTCAAAAGCAATAGAGATAGAACCGAGAGATATAAGGGTTTACACGAATAGGGGACTTGCATTCAGAATGCTCAAAAGGTACGATGATTCACTCAGGGACTTCAACAGGTCTCTTGAACTCAATCCGCTCT
>DINC01000121.1:3294-12274 GCA_002425885.1 Spirochaetia bacterium UBA5550
TAACCGGACACATTCTACGGAAGGTCACTCACCTACTACGATCTCGGCGATATACAGCACGCCCTTGAAGACTGTGATAAGGCAATAAGCCTTAAACCTGACTTCAAACAGGCGCAGAGATTCAAGCAGTTTATATTAAATCAACAGATGAAGTGAGAAGCAAATGTCAATTTACGAAGTCAACAACAGACGCCCTGTCATAGGGCAGGGAACATGGATTGCGCCCACAGCGCAGATTATCGGTGATGTACGGATAGGTGATAACTGCTATATAGGGTATGGTGCGGTTATCAGGGGGGATTACGGGACAATTGTAATCGGGAACGGTTCAGCAGTTGAAGAGATGGTGATGATTCACGCCAGGCCCGGCGGGCTTACAGATATTGGTGAATCAGTAACAATAGGCCACATGGCCATGCTCCACAACTGCAAGCTCAGCAGTTTCTGTGTAATAGGGATGAATTCAACTGTTACAGATTACAGTGAAGTTGGAGAATGGGCAATTATCGGTGAGCATTCTCTTGTAAAGAGAAATCAGAAGGTACCACCTTATAAAATCTTTGCAGGAGCTCCATCAGTGGAGAAAGGTGATGTCCAGCAGAAGCATATGGATGAATGGAATGCGGCTAAAAAAGTATATGTGGCATTGGCAAAGCTGAATCTTGACACGATGAAGGATGTTACTGCGGAATATTGTTAAAAATATTCATGTTTCATCAAACGAACGATGCAGATGTAGAGACGTAGCATGCTACGTCTCTACATCTGCATCTACATCGTCACCTGTTCCTAACCCCTATTCATACCTCAGTGCCTCAATGGGGTTCAGCCTGGATGCCTGCATTGCGGGCCATATTCCGAAAATAATCCCCATTATAATTGTAAATAAAGCGGCTCCGATAATTCCATAAAACGATACCACAACCGGCCACCCTGCCGCAGCAGAAAGAAGCAGTGACACAGATACACCGAGAATTATCCCTGTGACTCCCCCTATAAACGTCAGCAGCACAGCTTCAACAAGAAACTGTAAAAGGATATCCCGTCTCCGGGCTCCTATGGCTTTCCTGAGTCCGATCTCCTTTGTACGCTCTTTTACTGAAACAAGCATGATATTCATGACTCCGACGCCGCCCACAACAAGTGAAATCGCCGCAACAGCTCCAAGCAGCGCGCTCATGGTTCCCGCAGTGCTCATCAGGGCTTTCCTTATTTCAGCCATGTCACGGACTTCAAACATGCTCTCCTGCCCCGGCAGAGGTTTATGTCTTAAGTCCAGTGTTTCAATAAGTCTGACTTTGACATATTCCGTAACCGCAGCCCCTGTGACTTCCACATGCACCTGATCAAGATAGATCTTTCCTAAAAGCCTGTACATCGCTGTTTTAAGCGGAACAATAATCAGGTCATCCTGATCTCTCATCATTGCTGCACCTTTTGCCGGGAGAACGCCTATCACAGTGAAATTTACTTTATTAATTTTGATAGTCTTTCCTAACGGATTCTCTCCATTTAAAAATAAATTCTTTACCACAGTTATCCCGATAACCGCGACCCTGCTGCGGGATCTGTTCTCCGCTTCAGTGAAGAAACGTCCGGCAGTGGGGACTGATGCCCGCATAACAGCATAATCAACATCTGTACCCATAATCTGTGTATTGGTGTTATTCGCCCCATACACAGCCTGAGCTCGATCATTCACACTCCCTGATATTCTTCTGACACCCTGTATCTTCAGAAAAGATTCTCCATCCTGAAGAGTAAGGCGGCTCCCGGCACCCATCTGAAGCCTCACCCCCCCTGACCTCCGGAATCCCGGCATCACAGTGAGAACATTGGTACCCAGACTGTTAAGATTAGTCTCAATGGATTTCTGCGCTCCCATACCAACTGCAAGCATAGATATAACAGCAGCCACACCTATCAGAATACCGAGCATTGAGAGAAGCGCCCGCATCTTGTGTGACAGAATCGACATCACCGCCTGACGGAAGTAGTCGGCAAACTCCGCGCGTCCGAATGTTGCGTTTGTTTTTTCGAGTGCACGGATTATTATATCTGAATTACTGCTGCTTTCAGTTTTCAGCCGTTTCTTCCCTTTTTTCTCATCGGAGATAATCTCACCGTCACGTACCCTGATAATCCTTGAAGCATGAGAAGCTATATCCTCCTCATGGGTAACCATAATTATGGTCTTCCCCTCTGAATTAAGCTTTTCAAGAAGGGCAATAACCTCTTTCTCGCTCCTGCTGTCAAGGTTGCCAGTGGGTTCATCAGCGAATATAATTGCCGGCTCATTGATTATTGACCGCGCGATTGCCACACGCTGCTGCTCCCCTCCGGAGAGTTCGTTAGGGTAATGCTCAACTCTGTGACCCATACCGACCCAGTATAGTTTATTCTCCGCGCTCTCCTTCATCTCTCTTTTTCCCGCGTAAAGAGTGGGGAGGAGCACATTATTCAGAGCCGAAACTTTCGGCAGAAGATGAAACTGCTGAAACACAAATCCCGCTATATGGTTCCGTAATATTGACAGGTTGTCCTCATCAAGCCCTGTGACATCATGCCCCATTATACTGTAACTCCCCTGCGTGGGAGTATCAAGGAAACCGAGAATATTAAGCATGGTGGATTTACCTGAACCGGAGGCTCCCATTATGGCGACAAACTCCCCTGATTCTATTGTAAGTGAAACACCGTTCAAAGCATTAACCTCGGTGTTCCCCATCATATATCTCTTTTTTACATCTTTTAATTCTATGAGAGGATTCATCGTTTCCCTCTGCCAGGCCTTTGCGGCATAAAGGGATTTTTTGAATCGTCGCTCTGCTGAAGAACAAAACTCTCCGATTTCACCAGTATCACATCATCAGTTCCGATTCCTGATGTTATCTCAATAAGGCTGTCATTGGCTATACCTGTTGTAACAGGGCGTTTCTCCCCTTCACGGGATTTGCTGTTCTTTACAAGTACATACTTCCCGCTGTCATCAGTTATTACAGCCTCTTCAGGGAGGAGCATTACCCCGGATTTCTCTTTTTCAATAATTTCAATTGTGGCACTCATACCTGAACGGAACTCAGGAGGTATCCTGTCCGGTATTATTGAAACATAGTAGACTGTGACGTTATTCACAGTGGCTGATTCATAATAAATATGGTCAACTCTGCCCTTCACCAGTATCTCAGGATGTGAATCAAGGGAAATTAGGGCTCTCTGCCCCACTTTTACCTTACCAATATCAGTTTCATCAACCTGGGCCTTAACATTGAGCATGTCTGAAATAATGATAATGCTATCAGATGTTGCCACAGTCTGACCCGGCTCAACTGATCGTACAATAACAGTACCGCTTATGGGCGCCACAACCGGTATCGGCTTGTACGCGTTTTCCCAGTATTTAAGTGACTGGCTGCCTTGAAGCCTTGCTGCGTCAATGAGCGCAGCCCTGTCTGTGGAACTCATAAGGGCCAGTATCTGTCCTGATCTTACAACATCCCCCTCCCTGACCATTATCTTTTCAATGCGGCCGGCAACTGATGGTTTCAGTTCGAGTCTGTTCTTCGGGAGCACAGTCCCTGTTGTTGAGACCACAAGACTTATATCACCTGTCACAGGTTTTATCTCTTTATACGCCTGTTCTTTTTTCTTTGAATCACCGCTGCCGAACAGAAGAAAGATCACAGCGGCACAGCCTGCAAGTATTATAAATATAATTATTTTAGTTTTTGTTTTCATTTTCAAGTGTTCCCCCCTTGGATTGTATCCATGCCGCTTCAGAAAGTAAAGACGAGGCGCAGGCATTAATATATGATTTTCTCGCTGCTGCAAGGTTATTTTCAATGATTGTCCAGTTGTCAAAGGAGAGTGTCCCTATTGAATACTGCATCTCACCGATGTTTGATCTCTCTGTAACAGCTTTCAGCGAGAGCTTCTGAACATCAACAGTATCGAGGCTGGTTTCCAGCGTATTCCATGATTCACGCAGGCCCGACATAGCACTGTTTCTGGCGCTCTTCTCTTCCGCCTCAGTCTGCCTGTGTGCAGCAGATGCTTTTGACACAGAGTAGTATGTCCTACCCCCTTCAAATAGCGGTGCAGTCACTTCAAAGCCCACAGACCACTGGTCTGACATGTCACTCATGGTTTCACCTCTTCTTCCGATGCTGGCGTTACCGTAAAGCTTCGGGGAGTAATCCAGTTCCGATGCCTTCAATGAATAGTAGGCTGAGTTTTTAGCTGATGACGCTTTAAGTACAGCAGGAGTATTGGATGCTATCAATGAAAAATCAGGTTCAGCCTCATCCCGGGTAACTATATCGAGAGTACCATCAATAGAGAGCTCAACCGATGCTTCATATCCCAGAAGGTGACAGAGTGTGGTGTTTGCAAGGGAGAGACTTCGTGCTGCTGCTACAGAATCGGCCTTTGCCTGCATAAGATCAGCTTCGGTGGAGTGAAGTGAACCTACATGCTCCTTACCCGCGTTGTACCTCAGTTTAACAAGATCGTATATGTGCTTCCGCCTTGCCTGTATCTCCTCGGCAATCTTAAGCATCTCTTTTGCCTTGATATAATCTATATACGCGCTGCGGAGTTTATATCTCACTTCTGAAGATTTTACCCTGTAGTTGAGCTTTGCTGATTCAAGTTCAGCACCGGCACTTTTAAGTTCATAAACAGATTTAAATCCGTCAAATATAAGCTGTTTTGCAGAGAGTCCATAATAAAAGCTGTTTGAGGTCTCTCCCCCTGATATTGCTGTTTCAGAATAGCTCCTGGCTCCTGATGCGGAAGCTGAGATCTGAGGAAGAAGGTCAGACCTGACAATATTCTTAGATGCCGCCACCTGTAGAATACCCTCCCTTGCTGAAAGTATATCCGGATTATTCATTTCCGCGATACGGACACACTCCGCCCATGTGAGAGATTTTATTTCGCCTGAATAGCCATTTACAGCAGAAGCTCCAAAGAATATAACAACAGCAAAAAATATCGATAGACTTCTCTGCTCCCTCTTTCTATATTTCATCATTATGCACCTCATTACTCAAATTCTAAATGCAGGTTAATATATTACTATTAATAAAGTTTTTTCTATTAGTAAAAAACGAAAGCTAAATGTAAAAAAAGTGTAAAAAAAATTCAGTCATGACTGTCATGGGTAACTTTGAAATTTAGGATTTAAATCACACATGTCATTTCGAACGCATGTGAGAAATCTTTATTGTTCAGAGAACTGTAATAATAAAAGGTGCAATATCTGTCATTTTTTAGATTTCTCACCCGAAGAACTGAAGGGGGTTCGAAATGACATCGTCCTAATCATTTCGTAAAATGCTATAAATTAGAAATATAAAAAAAATTCCGGAGATACATGGATACAAAAATACTGATTATAGATGATGACTCAAAACTAAGGGGGCTTATTTCGGAGTACCTGAGCAGTTACGGCTTCAGCGTCAACAGTCATGACAGCGGGAAAGGGGTGCTTCCAGCTATTGAAAAATATTCACCTGACCTGGTACTCCTTGACTATATGCTTCCGGTAAAGGACGGCATCGAGGTACTCCGGGAGATACGTGGGAGTTACGGCCTCCCTGTGATTATGCTCACAGCCCGTGGTGATGAGACAGACAGAATTGTGGGTCTTGAACTTGGCGCTGACGACTACATCGCAAAACCCTTTAACACAAGGGAGCTTCTCGCAAGGATAAAAGCAGTTCTCCGCAGGTACAACCCTGAAAACGGCGAGGCTGCCGGAGAGAGCAAGCACAAAATCACGGTGGAAGCCCTCACTCTTGACCCAGCCACTATGACAATAGAATACAATGAAATACATGAAGAGCTGTCAAAAACTGAATTCAGGATAATGGAAGCGCTGATAAAAAATCCGAACACAGTGCTATCCCGTGACACTATAATGAACATAGCAAAAGGGAGAGACTCAATAGCCTTTGAACGGAGCATTGATGTCCATATAAGCAAACTGAGAACAAAGCTTGAGAAGATCTGTGGAGATAAACTGAAGATTAAAACTGTATGGGGAACAGGGTATATGTTCACATCATGAAGATAAGCAAACTCTACATCAGGAACTTCATCACTGTCATGGCTATAATAATCATAGCGCAGTTCACTATAGCAGGTCTTTTCAGGATTGTAGGTAAAGCTGCAGGGAACAGAGGTTTCCGAGCGGACCTGGCAGGGATTACATTCATGCTTAATGAATCTGTTAAACATAACTACAACAACGAAGATATCGTTTATCTTGAAGACCTGGTTACAAGACTCGGGAAGACATGGTCAACAGATATATGGATTGAAAACGTCACCGGCAAACTGCTGACTTCCAGCACTGCTGCTCCTCGCCCTGAATATCCGGCAGAGATGGAGAGAGTTGATACAGCCGGAGATTATAAACTATACAGAAATCCCGGCGGCCCCCCCACGATATTTCTTAAAATTGTTTCTGATAACGGTCTGGTGATTTACGCGAAACGGGACCGCCCTACAACATATATTGATGAGCTTAATTTCAGTATCGGCCTTGTACTGATCACAGTGATTGTTGCAATTGTCCTTCTCCCCATATCGAGAAGAATAACCAGTCCGCTTAAGAGACTTACAGAATCAGCAAACGCCATCGCGCGGGGTGAATTCGACCGCAGAGTTGATGAAACCGCCCATGATGAGATTGGTGAACTGGCAAGAGCTTTCAACATGATGTCAGGCCGTGTACTACAGATGATTAATGGCACAAAGGAACTCACTGCGAATATATCTCACCAGGTGCGTTCACCCCTGGCAAGGATGTCTGTTGCAGCGGGAATTCTCCGCGATAAAATCTCAGCAAAGGATTATGCAGGAGCTAAGAAGAATATCTCTTTTATAGAGAAAGAGATTGAGGAGATGGATAAGCTTACAGGTAGAATCATTGAACTGCTGCGCGTTGACACTGTACACAAAACTTCCGATTTCATAAAGCTGGATCTACAGAAGGCTGCTGCCGATGCTTCAGCTAAATACTCAGATATGATAAGTGCAAATGAAATATCTTTCAACTCAGAACTTACATCTATCCCATGTGTGATATCAGGAGTGCCGGATGACATTCAGCAGCTTTTTGATATTCTTTTTGACAATGCTGTGAGGTACGCTCCTCCGGGCGGATTTATAAATATTGAGATGCACCCTGAGAAAGGGTCTGTAAGCCTGAATATGTCGAACAGCTCTCATGAGATGACCGGGGTGATCTCTGAAAAACTATTCGAGCCATTCAGCCGCATGGCTCCGGAAAACATACCGGGTAACGGACTCGGGCTTGCGATTGCTAAAAGGATAATGATTAATCACGACGGAGATATTTCGGCTGAATATTCTGATGGAATTTTCTCTGTGAGATTAAGGTTTCCTTCAGGGTGATAATTATTCTGATTTAAACTCGTATATTGCCCAAAGGCCTATCGATATACCTAAAAAAACCAGGCCCCACCCTAAATAAATAACGAAGTTCCCCAGAGGTTCCCCTCTTTCAAGAACTGAAAATTCCGGTTTATCAGGTTTGTAAAAGATCCTGACAGCAGCGCCTTTCGGATAATCCGTAAGGATATCTTCTACTATTTTTCTATCGCTATGCTCTTCAGTTTGATAAGACTTCCGGTCACCAGTGTATGTTTTCCCGTTTACAATAAATGAGTACTTGATCATGAGGCTGTAATACTTTTTCGAGTTGTCGTCATCTTCCCTTTCATATATACCTGATTCAATTATAATGCCATTAGTTTCAGGCCAGGTTAAACACTCATGAGAATGTTTTATATCTCTCCCCCCTATAATTATCATAACTGCTCCGAACAAAACCGGAACCAGGCTGCCCGCCAGAACAGCTACAAAATTACTCCATACAAAACTATTTTCTGAACTCATATCATGTCTCCCGCTTACTTATTTACAAAATATACAATTACTGTTCGGGAAACTTTTTTTACGGCACTTTCATGGTTATCATTATAATAACAAAATAAGAGAGACAGAGCTATGGAACTACCGTTTAAAAACATAATCACATTTCAGAAGAACCCTGAATTACAGAACACCTATGATGTTGAACTTAACAACATACATGAACTTGGAATGTTCCATTCACTGGAATGCCACCTGGTCATCTACCCCTACAGCAGAAAGGTCAGCTCAAGAGATATGTCGCTGTATCCCTTTTCCGAATACGTGAAGGATATACTGTCACACCAGAGATCAGCCTATGCTAAAATTGTCAGTCCCATGAGCAATATTTTCGGCCTGCTGATGGGGATTGTAATTACAATCATCTTCTTTTTCCTGAAGCGTGCTGATCTTTATTCCATCGAATCTATTGTATCAATTTTCGGAGCCTATGTTATCGGAAAGGAACTATGGGATGATATTGAAAACTTCATGATAAATATTTCCAGAAAGTGGAGGCTCCGCTACATCGAGAATTACTACTCCTATAAACTTGAGAAACAGACAACTCTGACACATTACTCATACCTCGCGAAAAAAGAGAGATACGGCAAAAGCTCGCTGATGCCTGAGAAGATTGACTTTATCGAGCAGAGTAATTCTCAGACTATAAGGATGCTTTTTAATATCAAAGATTTAAAAACCGGACATGGTTCATCCGCGCATGTTCTGTCCATTCACGTAGATCCGAATCTGCTGAAGGATTTTGAAAAACGGGGATACATGCTTGGAGTTAAAATAAGCTTTAACAGAAAATTTCTATGGATCTTCCGGTGTTATGAATTTTTTCAGTCAATCAGCGGCAATTCTCACGGGTGCCTGGATGATGATTGTAAATGGGTTCCGGGTGGAATATTCTACCGCAATACAGTTCTGCTTGGCAGAATTAAACTATTTTTAAACACAGGCCTGATAGAAAACGGGAGGATGATAACATAATGAATAGAGAAAGAAACTTCCGGTTTAATAGAAGAAG
>DINC01000192.1:0-623 GCA_002425885.1 Spirochaetia bacterium UBA5550
TTAATATAAAACAGATAACCTTTCTTGAAGATAAATATGGCTCTTCTGCTGATGATGATATAAAAAAAATCATTCGGGATTTTCAATCAAGAAGAGATGAGCACGAAAGAAGATTAAGTCAGCTCATTGATGAGTCTTCTAAAAATTCAGTTTTGATTTATTTTAACACTATTTATAAAACAAAAACCGGGACATTTAAGGCAGATATTTATAATCAGCAGTCTAAAGTGATTCAGAATATATATACACGTAGTCTCAAATCCCAACTCGGAGATGATATTGCCGAAAAAGTAATAAAAGAGAGTAATACCGCGCGATTACATATTTATTATAGAGATAAAGGTGATGATTTCCAATACTTTGACAGTGCCGGTAATTTTATTGGAGATAGCTTAAAGGTTGCAGAAGATATTCTTATAAAAATAAAGAATACTTTTGTTGAAGGGAAAGACATAGAGAGTGATCTTCTTAAACCGCCTACGGGATATCAATATGGTACAATAGTATCAACAATGGCAGCACTATTCAGGGCAGGCAAAGTAATTGCAAAATTTAATGGAAATGAGAAATTTTCATATAGTGATCCGGATGTGGCTGCAATATTTCAGAACAGTAAAAATTTT
>DINC01000192.1:644-799 GCA_002425885.1 Spirochaetia bacterium UBA5550
TGTTTCGCGTTCACTTACCGCAGACCAGAAAAAAACTATTGTAGAAGCATTGCTTGATTTAAAATATAAAGAACTGATGGGGCAATCAATTGACTTTAGTACAAATGATTTTGAGCTTGCAAACGGAATTAAAAAATTAGCGGATAAGTTTATTA
>DINC01000192.1:866-1073 GCA_002425885.1 Spirochaetia bacterium UBA5550
CATGGATGCACACCGCAAAACTGTGAAAGAATTTGATATACTGTTTAAAAATATTCAGAATGAAAGGGATACTCTGGCTAATTTTATCGGTACTGTAACTGACAACAACTACATAGATAGAGCAGAGTCATTCATAACAAGCATTCAATCATATAAAAACGCAATTAATTCAATTATAAAGGCTGAAACATTTTTAAGAAACAACCT
>DINC01000192.1:1140-3542 GCA_002425885.1 Spirochaetia bacterium UBA5550
CATATAAAACTTGAATATGATAAATGCGGGACAATACCCGATTCATTTGCTTTGAATTACAAAGAATTTAAAAAGATTATTAATGATGATGTTGTTGCAAAATTCCCCGAGATACAGAACTGCATACAGAAGATAAAGGATGAGTATTATTCATATATTTCTGAGTCAAACAGTGAAATGTCCACTCTTCATGAAGAACTGAGAACTAAAGTGGAAGATCTTATTGTTGAAATAAAAAAATACCCAGTTGAACCTAATGCAGATGTATTAAATAGAGCTCAGAAACTTATTGATTATGCTTCAAAGAGAATAAACGGAGATGTTAAAATTGAATATGATGTGAAGTGCGGTAATTGCGGCTTAACCCTTTCGGAAATGAAAGCGGCTATAGCTCTTATTCCGAATTATACTAATTCAATGCTGTTTATAAAGTCAGATATTGTTAAGGACGCAAAAGAACCTAAAAAGAAATCCAATAAGAAGATACACTTTACAATGCCGCCCAGGATCATGAAAGCAGGTGAATACAGAACATGGATTATCGGTTGCAGTGATGCAATAAAAGATATACCAGATGATGAAGAGATTGAGATAGAGTATAAGGGGTAACAGCTTATGAAGCTGCAGGGACATGTTGACTCAATACGTCAGCTCATTAAAAATGGGATAAGTAATTATCTTGACCGTATTGGCATTAAACAAAATGAAATTAAACAGGTGAGTAATCTAATAGGTGAAGAAGAGACCCTTCGTGTTAAAATAACAGGAATAATCGAAAACCTTACGGGAGAAACAGGGAGCTTTGTTTTAGCAAGAGAAAAGGCTCTTGATGAGTTTTCTTTTACACTATTCAACCGGATAGCAGCAATTAAAGTTATGGAAGCTCATATTCTTTTTCCTGAGATAATAACAAAAAAGGCTGAGAATGGCGGGAGATCTTTTTCTCATAAAGCATGGCTTGAAAAAAATGAAGCAAGAAGGAATGATGAACTTGAAGGTCTGCGGGATTTTATCAGGTTTGAGTTTAAACAACTTTCGGAAGAAATCAATCTATACAGCAATGACTATCCTTATGATATACTCCCTACAAGTTTTGAAATTAATAGTGTAATTGAAGCTTTTAATGCAATAGAAAAAGATGGTGATATTGATCCTGATATATGGGAAAGCGATGATGTTCTCGGCTGGCTTTATGAAAGTTATAATAACTATAAAAAAGAAGCACATAAAGATAGTGGAGAAAAAACAGAATACAATAAGGTCTCGATTCAATCTCAGGTTTATACTCCACGGTGGGTCGTAAAATTTCTTGTTGATAATTCTCTTGGAAAGCTATACCTCGAAATGTATCCCGACTCAGTGATTAAAAATAAGTACAAAATAGCAAATGCCCCTAAAAAACGTGTTCGTGATACTAAACCTGTAACAGAAATAAAAATGATTGATCCTGCATGCGGCTCAGGGAACTTTCTTCTTTATGCATTTGACCTGTTTCATGATCTCTACGCAGACCAGATTGAAAACTACGGTGAGAATTACGATGAATCAGATATTCCGCGTTTAATTATTGAAAATAATCTTTATGGAATAGATTTAGATGACAGGGCTGTCCAGCTTGCACAGATCGGTCTGTATATAAAGGCAAAAAGAAAGTCCCGTTCTATACATATTGACCATTTTAATGTGGTATCAAGTGATTTTTACCTGCCTCCATTCAGTGAAGCACTCCCATTTTATAAAGATGATGAGATGCCGGATCAGGATGTTCTGAATCTTCTTAAAGAAATGTGGAGCGAGCTTCAGAAAGCTCATAAGTTTGGTAGTTTGCTAAGACCTGAAGAAAAATTCAATGAACGTATTGAAAAACTTCGTTCAAAAATGGTTAACAAGCATCTCCAAGGTGATCTTTTTGTGTTTGCAGAAACAAAATCATTAGGGGATTACAAAGATAAATTCTTCCCGGCTCTCGAGCAGGCTTTTGCATGCGGGTATTACGGTGGAGATAAATCTTTCTTACGAAATAAAACATCTGACAGTATTCGTTATCTTTCAATTATTTCACAGAAGTACGATATAGCAACAGCTAATCCCCCATATACAGACAGCGGTGATTTCGGACCAGAATTAAAAATGTTTATCGAAAATAATTACAAAAAGCCATATAAATTTAATACAAATCTTTATGCAGCTTTTATTAAGAGGTGTTATGAGCTAACAGATGAATCTGGTTATATTTCCTTAATTCATCCTCATACCTTCATGTTCATTCAATCTTTTGAAGATGTACGTAAATTTATGATCAAGCATACACACGTTGATTTAATGGTAGATTATGGTTTAGATAGAGTAAACCTTTTTGGAACTGGTATTCTTTTAGATGCGACTTGGTATATATTAAGTAA
>DINC01000029.1 GCA_002425885.1 Spirochaetia bacterium UBA5550
ATTTTCTTTTTGGACAGCCCCATTTTCTCTGTTTTTTAATTTACAAATTATTACCGTAAATAGATATATCCCGTAACCAAACATCAGGAGCATAAAATGAGAGTCAGATTTGCACCAAGCCCCACAGGGTATCTTCACATCGGAAACGCAAGAACAGCAGTAATTAACTATCTTATAGCCAAAAAGAACAACGCTGAATATATAATAAGAATCGAAGACACTGACAGGGAGAGGAGCACAAAGGAGTCAGAGATATCCATACTGAATGATCTGAAGTGGCTCGGCATCAACTGGACTGAGGGTCCTGATATCGATAAAGGCCACGGCCCCTACAGGCAGTCAGAGAGGGATGAAATCTACAGGGAATATACTGACAAGCTGATGAAGTCCGGCAATGCCTTCCGCTGTTTCTGTACAAGGGAGCAGGTTGAAGAGGACAAGAACAAAGCTATGGCTGAGAATAAACCGTTCCTCGACAGGTGCCGCCATAAGTCCCTTGAGGAGCAGGATAAACTTTCTGCTGAAGGAAAAGAGTTCACTGTAAAATTCAAGGTTCCTGAAAATGAAGCAATTACATTCGACGATAAAATTAAAGGTACAGTCACATTCAACAGCAGCAATATCGGCGGAGATTTTATTATTGTCCGCTCTGACGGAGGCCCGGTTTACAATTACATCGTAAGTATCGATGATGCGCTCATGGAGGTCACACATGTAATCCGTGGTGAGGATCACCTCTCCAACACTCCGAAACAGATGCTCATAGCAAAAGCCCTGGGGCTCCCTCAGCCGGAGTATGCTCACCTCCCCCTGATACTCGGCTTTGACAAAAAGAAGCTTTCAAAGCGGCATGGAATAACTTCAGTTGATATTTACAAGCAGGAGGGGTATCTCCCTGAAGCTCTTATGAATTACCTTGGTCTCCTTGGCTGGTCAACTGAATCAGGAGAGGAACTCCTTGAGTTTGATAAACTGGTTGAACTCTTTGATATCACCCACATAGGTAAGAGCCCCGCAGTTTTTGACTTCCAGAAACTGAAGTGGATGAACGGCAACTACATGAAGAAGTATCCTGTGGAACAGCTTACTGATATGCTGACACCATACATTGATGAGGCAGGTTTCTCAACATCTGCACTTGACAGAAGCAGACTTGAAGGAATTATCTCTATCCTCCGCAACTCATGTGAGATCCTCTCTGATATCAAAAATCTTATCGGCATATTTCTCAATGATGTCAATGAACCTGATGAAGATACAGACGCCCACCTGAAAGAGGATTATGCCCTTGATATAATCAGAATTGCCGCTGAAGTTATCAGCGGAGTCAATGAATCAAATTACACTACTGATTTTATCGCGAAGATAAAAGAGAAATCTCCGCATAAAGGGAAAAAACTTTTTCACCCCATAAGGGCAATGGTTACAGGGAGACTCAGCGGCCCTGATCTTGATCTTGCAATGCCCTATATCGGCTACGAAAACCTCAAAAAGCGTGTTGATTACGCTCACAAGCGCTACTGCTGAGCCTCATGCGGAGTGAATGGGATATAATAAAAAATATTAAGGAGAGAGTCGGAATACGGCCCTCTCCTGACTCACCGATCTTCGGCATTGGTGATGATTGCGCTGTTTACCGTATTTCCGAAGGGAGATACGGGCTATTTTCAACAGATATAAGCATAGAAAATGTTCACTTCGATCTCCGGTACACATCATTTCATGATGCGGGCTACAGATCCATGAGCGCGAATATATCCGATATTTATGCCATGGGGGGATCACCGGTGCTTGCACTTGTTGCTTTAGGCCTCCCCATCGGTCTGGAACATCAGGATGTGGATGAAATTTATAAAGGGATACTTGCATCCTCCTCCAAGTATAACACGTTTATCGCGGGGGGAGATACATCCGGTTCCGACAAACTTATAATCAGCATTTCGATCTATGGTGAAACATCCGCACCCGTTTTCCGCAGCGGAGCAAAACCTGGAGATTATATTTATCTCACAGGAAAGCCCGGGCTCTCGAAGTTAGGACTCGAACTGCTTCAGAGCGGCAAAGATGACGGCAGCTACCCTCTCTCAATTAACAAACATCTTACACCGGACCCGCGAGGCGATATTATTTCCAGCATTACAAAAGAGTTCACCCCATCCGCGATGATTGATATATCAGACGGGCTCCTCTCCGACCTGCGTCATATCTGTGAAGAGAGCAAAACTGGCTTTATTATTGATACAGACTCCCTTCCGGTGCCTGCTGAGCTTCTACGTTTTTGCAGAGGGATGAATAATAAAGTGCTTGATTATTCTCTATATAGCGGAGAAGAATATGAACTGCTGTTTACTTCATCAAAACCGGAATCAGATCATGGCGATATTACTCTTATCGGAAGAATTACAGAATCGGGATATTACACAAAAACCGGTGATTCATCGAAAGAGATTGTTATTGCAGGATATGATCATTTCCGCAGATGAAACTCCACCAGTAATCTAATATAATAAAATTGAAGGAAGCATTTATGAAACTGAGAATTTCAATTCTTGTATTCATCATTACTTTAACAGCTTCATGCAAGCAGACACCAGCGGGTATACCCTCAGGTTCATGGAATTATGACCTAATTGTCAATGGAGTTAAAGCAGGCACTGCCAATGTATCCAATGAAAAAAACGGTAATACATATATTTTAAAAAGTGAAATGTCTCTTTCTGTCGGTTCAATTGAAAACCGCTCTATGCAGATTATTAAAGAAACCACTGATTTCAAACCTCTGAGCCTTGAAATGCTTAATACTGTTAAAGACAGCAGCACCGGTAAAACACAGGTAATTAATAAAACCGCGACTTTCCAGGGCAATGAAGTTTCTCTCAATACCGGGGATTACAAATCAACATTTAAAATTGAAGAGCCTTTTATCCTGGATGGGAATTATTTTTTTAGTGAACTGCTGAAAACTAATTTCAAAAAAGGTACAAAAGTTAAAGCTAATATTTATGAACCCACAGTGGAGCTTGAAGATCCCATACTGGTGGTTGTTGAGGTGATGGGTTACGAAAAGATCGATGTAAACGGGAAAACAAAAAAACTGATGCATATAAAACATAAAGTTGAAAAACTTAAAAGTCTTGATGTTTATATAAATGACAATGGTATAACTGAAAAGGTTGTTATAAAAATGCTGAATAATGTATTTGAGCTGGTAAAGGTTGATTGAGAGATGAACAGGCGCACTATATCATACTCAATCATTCTTGCTCTCTTTTCCATTGCAGTTTACGCGTCTATACCGGTTTCATCTTTCATTATAGAGCCTGAAAAGCTGCATGATGATGTGTATAAACATAAAGAGTCCAGATTCTGGATTAAGTCATCAGATAATGACTTTGAACTCCCGCGCACATCAACACAGAAAATAATATCTGACTCAAGGGCAATAAGGGGGAGAAAACTGATAGTCTCCACCGGAGATTTTCCGGTTCAGGAGGATTGCTCTGTATCTCAATACCTGAAGGATACACCATATCTGAATTTAAACAGCAGGGAGATCCGTGAGACTGCTGCGAAATTCAGCAAATCAGCAGATCCTGTTAAAGATATATCCATCTTCGTTTACAATCATATATCTGATAAAAAAGAAGGGATTCCGATTATACCCGCTTTACCGATATTAAAAGACCGTGCCGGAGACTGCACTGAACACAGTGTCTTAACAGTTTCACTTTTAAGGGCATCAGGAATCCCTGCAAGAGCTGTTGTGGGAATTATTCTGTCAGAATACTTTAACGGTAAAAGAGATGTTTTTGTTTATCATATGTGGGTTGAAGCTTATGTTAATAAAAAATGGATACTGGTTGACTCCACACGCCCTATGCATCTGAACCACAACAGGTATATCGCTTTCACTTTTCACAATTTGAAAACAGAAGGGCCCATAGATTATCTGAATGCTCTATCAGTCATTACCAATATAAAAATCAGACAGGTTGATTAGAGGTATTCAAATCAACCGCATAAACTGACAGTGATGTTGTACCGTATTTTTTCATAGAAGTTCTGGCATAGAGAGAACATTTATCCGGCAGGATATTCGATGAAAAGTGCTGAACAACTATCACTCCAACAGATTTCAGCACATCTGCTTCAGCCAGCATTTCAATAATACCGCTGTATGATCTGGCATCACCTTTTACTTTTTCATAGGGAGGATCGATGAAAATAATATCAGCTCTGATTCCACGGCCTGCAATATATTTAAGAGCATTATCGGCCTTCATATTCAGTGTTATTGCTTTTTGCCCTGTATTTATTGTACTAATAAAATCCCGGATAAAAATATATCTTGAACGTTCAGCCTCGTTAAAAATAACAGAATCTGCCCCCCGACTTAAAGCTTCAATCCCCATCTGACCCGAACCGGAAAAAAGATCAACAAAAACCTTACCGTCAAGATGCTCCCCCAGCATGGAGAACAAGGCCCCTTTCACTTTCTGAGGCGTAATATCAGCATCTCCATACCGGCTGTTCAGAAAAGGTATTACTTTACCTCTGAGTGTCCCGGCTATTATTCGAACAGTCCCTTTCACCAGTACCTGTTATTTTTTTGCAGCGGCCTTATTCAGTTCATCAAGAAAATGCTGAAGATCAATTCCATTATTAAATGCAACTTTTTCTATTGTATCCTCAACCATACCTTTACATTTAAGGCACCTGAGGTTATGTTGTCTGAAAACATCAGCCACATGCTTTGACATTTTAAGGGCTTCAGGTACGTAAGTATTTTTGTTTATCTCCATAAATCCTTTCCACAGTGATGAATTATAAACAGGCTGCCATTGTAATGACAGCCCTGATATTTTCTATTTAATTAGCGGCTTTGTAAATTTACCAGCGTCGGCGAAACGTCTGTTCATATCCTCACCCAGAGCAATAAGTCCGCTTAGGGGGCGTATAAGAACTTCAAAATTTACAATCTCCCCTTTTTCGTCAAACTGGATGAGATCTACACCCTTTACAGATTTTCCGGCAACTTCAGCACTGAATTCAAGAGCCCAATCATTGCCTTCAATAAATTCTCTATGATATTTAAAATTCTGAAGTACTTCTATAACATTACTGAGTA
>DINC01000130.1:0-256 GCA_002425885.1 Spirochaetia bacterium UBA5550
CTGTATTACTCCATGCGAAATGATAGAATGTATCAAATTGTTTTTCAGATTTATATTTTTTCAAATTTTCTAGATCACAATCTTCGATCTCAACATATCTGCTTTCAGGTAATCGTTTGCGATTAACAGAGTTAAAAAGATCAATAGCTCTAACATAAACTTCATGCTGTATGCATTGCTTAATAAAAGCAATGCCGATCATACTTGTTGCACCAGTAACAAAAACGTGTTTCATTAATCAACCCTGTTATTTATC
>DINC01000130.1:283-8652 GCA_002425885.1 Spirochaetia bacterium UBA5550
TTTCTGCAACCATATTTTCCAGATATTCTTCCCTCGAAAGGAAAGGAAACATATCCGAATACTCTCTTGAGACAAGTGTGCCATCAGGAAGTTTTTCTGATGAAATTCTCGGGACAAGTAGCTGCCATTCGGGTGTCATTACTTCACAAATGACCGGGCCATCATAGCTGAGTGCTTCTTTTATCTTTGCATCAACCTCATCAGCTTTGTTAATTCGTATTCCTTTTATTCCATATGCGTCAGCAATCCGCATTGCATCGGGACACCATACCCCGGTTTCAGGGCTCTCACCCACAAATCGGTCCTCCATGAAATTACGCTGAGTGTGCCGAATCAGCAGATATCCGTTATTATTAAAGATGAAAACCTTTATAGGGAGATTGTTATGCTTTATTACAGCAAATTCCTGAATATTCATCTGCAGACTGCCATCGCCAGTAATCACAAGTGTATCTTTACGGTTGTTAGCCATACATGCGCCTATACCTGCAACCCAGTAACCCATTGAGGATAATCCGCCAGTTGTTAAAAACTGCTGACCTTTCTTCATTTTCCATGTCTGGCATGCCACATGAAAGCATGAGCCTGTATCAACTAAAACAGCCGCGTCAGCAGAAGACAGCTCGGATAATCTGTCTACAAAATAATATGAATTTACAGGAACCTCATTAGCGTATTCACTTTGAACAACCGGATAGGATTTCTTCCAATGCTCGCATTGAGAAACCCAGTTTTCATATACAGGTAGTTCATATTTTTCACTCTCTTCCAGCATCCTGCTTAAAAATTGATTACAGTCTAATTCCGCCTTGTAATCAATTGCAACACCCGGCTTGTCCAATTCCTTCCGGTCTATATCCACAACTATTTTATAAGCATGTTTACCGAACTCCTGCGGTCTGTGGCCTACTAAAGATGAAGCAAGTCTGCACCCTGCGGAGATTATTAAATCTGCATTCTGTATAGCAAAGTTTGCCGAGCGTTCTCCGTAATTACCCGGACGACCAACATAAAGCCTGTGGTCACTTTCAATTAAATCAATTCCCAGCCTGGCTGTAATCACGGGGATCTGAAGTCTGTTAACTAAATTGTAAAATATTTCTTGCGCTCCTGAAAGCCTTACGCCCTGTCCAACTAAAAAAACCGGCCGTTTTGCTGCAAGGAGTTTTTCGTAAGTATGCTTTACAGCCTGTTTAACAGAAACCCTCCCTTCGGGAATGGGTTGTGGTATAAATTCCATCTGCTCAGATTTTACAAATTCAGTATTCTGTATGTCCAGAGGAACATCAATCCACACCGGTCCGGGACGTCCTGTGGTCGCCTCGTGAAATGCCTTGCTGAGATAGTATTTAACTTTTTTGGGGTCGTCTATAGTTATAAAGTATTTAACCACAGGTTCAACAATGGGTCTTACATTTATACCCTGTATTCCAAACTGTCGAATTTGTGTTTCGTTCTGATATTTCACAAAAGAAAGATTGGCCTGGCCGGAAATAACAATCATTGGTGATGAATCCGTATAACCCCCAACTACACCTGTAAGAGTATTTACACTCCCCGGGCCGGCCGTAACAAGAGCTATGGCAGGCTTATTTTTCATGCGTCCATATGCATCAGCAGACATAGTGGCCGATTGTTCATGGTGCATACATATAATNNAATTTTATAGTGAGGATTTTTGCCAACAGCATCATCAAGAAACATTGCCTGTCCGCCGGTAATCATAAAAACTGTATCAATTTTTTTCTCAGAAAAAAACTCAAAAATATATTCCGAAATATTCATTATTTAATCCTCCCTCATTAAAGCAATGAAGATAACTGATAGGATATATCAGTATCCTTCAATGGATTGCTTAGCTTCTCTGCTATCTCCACTATCATATCCTCCTGCCCGCCAACGGCTTTACGTTTGCCAAGCTCAATATAAATATCGCGCGGATCCACGTTAAATCTTTCAGCTGCTCTTTGAACATGTACGGCAAAGGCTGAAAAAACTCCGGCTAAGCCGCTTACGATGCTTAAAGAATCTAATCCCTTATCCTTTTCCCCGACAAAAGGTTTTACTATCTCTTCACTGGCATCCAGCATTTTATACAGGTTAATACCCAGTTCGTGTCCGCTTTTTATCATTAAGGCAGCAAATGCTTCCAGCTGACAATTCCCGGCTCCGGCACCGAACCCACGGGACGTCCCGTCAATAATACTTGCCCCTTCCTCTGCCGCTACATACGCATTTGCAACAGCAAGCCCCAGGTTATTATGCGGGTGCATTCCAACTTTGATATTCAGCCCTCCATACAGCATTCCGATTCTTTTTTTAACCATTTCCATAGTTAATGCACCGGCTGAATCCATCAGAATAACTCCGTTTGCACCATAACTCTGCATCTTCTGAGCTTCCTCAAGAATACGTTCAGGAGAGGCCATATGACACATCATTAAAACACCATAAACCTCTTTATCCTGTTTTTTAATAAACTCTATATGCTGTCTGGTTGTATCGGCTTCTGTGCAATGGCTCCCTATTTTAAACAGGTCAACGCCCATCTCAATTGCAGGTATAATGTTATCATGAATGGTCCCGAAACCGGGTATCATGTAAACACCCAGCCTGGTTTTATCCAGATTGTCACGTGCAGTTTTGATCATTTCAGAATCTGTAAGCTTAGAAAAACCAATCTGCAGAGATGAGGCGCCTAAACCGTTGCCGTGTCCGACAATAATTGTATAAACTCCAGCTGCGTCCATTGCCTGGCAATAGTTTTCAATATCATTTTTATCAAATTGATGCCTGTTCGCATGAGAGCCGTCTCTAAGCGTAGAATCAAATAATATAACATGATTATTCATTACCGCGCCTCCAGTTTTTCCTGCGCGTATTCCTCTGCAATTTTAATTGCAGCACAGGTGATAATATCTAAATTCCCGGCATATGCAGGGAGAAAATCCCCGGAACCTAAAACTCCAACCGAGGTTGTTATTCTTCCATTTTCATAAACCGGTTCTAGCAGAACATGATATCCCGGAACGTAATGCTGTATCTGTTTTTCAATCTCGTGTACTTTGAGCTTGATTCTTTCCATATCAGGATTATCGACTATTGCGTATATGGTGTTGCGCATAGTAATAGGAGGCTCTGCCGGATTTAAAATAATGATAGCCTTGGTGTTTTTAACTCCGGAAAAATGTGCCAATGCCTCTTTTGTTGTCTGGGTAAATTCATCAATATTATTTCTTGTGCCGATTCCGGCAGACTTTGAAGCGATCGTTGCCGCAATCTCAATATAGCTTGTTTCAGGGTGTACCTGTGAAATCGCGTATGCGATGGGCACAGATGCCTGACCACCACAGGTAACCAGGTTAACATTTTCTTCGGAGATACACTCCTTGAGATTGATTACCGGTACACACATCTTACCAATCCGAGCCGGGGTAAGGTCCAGGGTGAATTTCCCTAAAGATTTCAAAATAGGGGCATTGTAAATATGAGTTTGTGCTGAAGTAGCATCAAAAACAATCTCGCAGCAGCCGGGGTTCTCCTCTATTGCCTGTATTGAATTGCATGACCAGGGAATTCCCATCTCTTTTGCCAGCCGTATGCCCGGTGAATCAGGATTTACACCTGTAAACATGGAACATTCCAGAAATTCAGACTTTTTTATCTTCATCAATAAATCGGAACCAATATTTCCTGTCCCGATTATTGCAACTTTAATTCTTTTCAAAAACTCCTCCCTCAGAGTACTTCTATTTAAATGCCCAGAATTTATTCAGTAAAAAATTTAAAGGCACGGTAATAACCAGGTTTATCAAGGGAGCAACCCACTCCGAAATATGCAGATACTGAACCATGATAATAAGGAGTATCGTTGCCAGAAGAAGCGTTACACCGTAAGCAATAAAAGTTTTAATCAAAGGCTTAAAATGGCTTTCATCACTTTTATTGAAAACATATCTATTATTCCAATAATAAGAATTGAGTACACCGGCTATAAAACCAACTGTGTTCCCCGCTATATACAATGTTACACTGATATAAATGAAGATGTAATAAATCCCCAGTCCTATCACCGTGTTGAGGACGCCTACAATTCCGAATTTAACGAATTGTAATCCTGTATCTGTTATCCTGTTCATTTCTGAGCGGCCTCAATAATAGTCAGCACCATAAAATCAATAGCTTCATCTTTCATTCCGGGATAAAGCCCTATCCAGAAGCTGTCATTCATGATTTTATCAGTATTCCTTAAATCTCCAACAACCCTGAAGTCAATCCCTGCTTTCATTTCATCAAAGCAGGGATGCCTTGTAATATTTCCCGCAAAGAGATTGCGTGTCTGAATGTTACTGTTTTCAAGATGCTCAACTATCTGATTCCGGGTAAATTTTACACCGTCTCTTAAAGTTATAAGAAATCCGAACCAGCTGGGGTCGCTCCCTTCAGTAGCTTTGGGGAGTATAAACTTATCCTCAACAGGTTTTAATCCATTATATAACTTCTGAAAGTTCTCTTTTCTCTTCTTAACAAAAGAGGGGAATTTTTCCAGCTGGGCGCAACCGACAGCTGCCTGCATATCTGTAGCCTTCAGGTTATACCCGAAGTGACTGTAAACATATTTATGATCATACCCGAATGGAAGGGTCCCATACTGCCCGGAAAAACGGTGCTTGCATGTGTTGTCCTTCCCGCTGTCACACCAGCAGTCGCGTCCCCAGTCCCTCATTGAAAGCATGATTTTTTTCAGGGTAGGGTTATCAGTGTAAACCGCTCCCCCTTCACCCATTGTCATATGGTGGGGAGGGTAGAAACTTGATGTTCCGATATCACCCCATGTGCCTGTGAATTTCCCTTTATACTTTGAACCCAGTGCGTCACAGTTATCTTCAATAAGAAAGAGGTTATTTTTTTTACAGAAGTCACTGACAGCTTCAAGGTTGAAGGGATTACCTAATGTATGAGCTATCATTACAGCTTTTGTTTTAGGAGAGAGTGCCTTCTCGAGTAGTGATACATCAATATTGAATGTCTCAAGCTCTACATCAACAAACACAGGTACAGCTCCGTACTGAATTACAGGCGCAACAGTTGTGGGAAATCCCGCTGCAACAGTAATTACCTCATCTCCCCGTTTCACAGCTCTATCTTTCAGGAGAGGGGAGGTGAGAGTCATGAATGCCAGAAGATTTGCTGATGACCCGGAATTCACCAGAAATGCGTACTTTACTCCGAGATATTCAGCAAGTTTTTTCTCGAATTCCTCTGAATACCTGCCGTAAGTGAGCCAGAATTCAAGGGATGAGTCAACAAGGTTAAGCATCTCATTGTGATCAAATACACGGCCTGCATAGTTAATGCGGCTTTTCCCGGGGGTGAAATTTACGGGCTGATTATGGATTGATGTGTAATAATTTTTAACTGTGAGGTGTGACCATATCTTCAGCGCTTTTTCAATGGCAGATTTGTTAAGTCGTGCTACATTGCTTCTTGCTATTAAACTGTTTGAAACTGAAATAATTTTATCAAGACGCACAAGGCTTTCTCTGTTTAATACGCCTGTTTCCAGGTCTTCACCTCTGATTGTCAGCGCGTAATCGCTCCAGGCGTAGTTGTCAATTTCAGAGGTTATATAAGCCGCAAGAAGATCTCTATGCAGATCATCTTCATCTGATATAATTAACGCGGGCCTTACTTTTGAGCCTGCGTTGTTGCTGTATGGAAATGAAATAAGGACAATCTCACCAACGCGGCTCATGCTTTTTTCTCCTTCAATCCGAAAACTTCATCCCAGTCTACATTCCTGTCATCTTCTGTGTCAAAAAAACTCTGCAGGCCGGTGAGCTGGAAGTCCTTTAAACTGTCCGGTGTTTCACGGAAATATTTTTCCACAGGATTATCTGATCCGGATACCGGTTCATCAGGTATAATTACTATATTTAATTTCGCACGGTGTATCTCCGGCGGTATCGGTTCTAACAGTTCAATTTTTCCGTCATTATATTGTGCTTTTATAGCTATCATTCAATTCTCCAGGTTTTTTGAGTTTCTGTGAAAATCTGTGTTCATCTGTGTTAAAAAATGTTCCTCTTTTTTTAATGCTTTGATAACCTGTATTTATTAACCTCTCCTTGGTGTCTCAGCGGCTTAGGGAGATAAAAAATTTAATCTCTGTGTCCTCCGTGTCTCCAGCGAAGCGGGTGTTAAATAAATAATCCATATCGCTACGGAGAAACTATAAGTATTTACAGATAAAATCATAGTGCCACTCTAATCAATAGTCAATCTGAATGATGCAATATCTACACCGTCCATGCAATTATTCTTCTGCATGCTTCATCTGTATATTCAGAAAGCTGTTCTTCACTTGTAATTTTTTTATTATCATAATACTCTCTGTACCACTCCGCTGTTTTTGCAAAGGTCTCATTTGTATTCCAGATACCCTTCCACTTCAGCTTCATATGGGCCTTCGAACAGTCGAGTTTCAGAAGATTCGCCTCATGAGGGTTGCTGCTGTCAGGCTGGAGTCTGTAGTTCACTTTATCCCATGATTTTTTTATCGATTCAACAACGCGGTGAACAGTGATTGCCTCTTCATCCGTAGGGCCGAAATTCCATGCTTCGGCAAATTCAGTATTTCCTTCGAGGAGTTTTTGTCCCAACATGAGGTATCCGCCAAGCGGCTCAAGCACATGCTGCCATGGGCGGGTTGACTCAGGGGAGCGGATAATAACCTCTTCCCCCCTGTCTGTTGCTTTCATTATATCAGGGATAAGCCTGTCCTCAGACCAGTCCCCTCCGCCGATGACGTTCCCCGCTCTTACACTTGCCAGAAGTATATTATGCTCTTTCCCGAATTTATCTATGTTGAAAAAAGAATTTCTGTATGCAGATGTCACAAGCTCTGCACACCCCTTGGATGCGCTATATGGATCATGGCCCCCCATGGGATCGTTCTCCCGGTACCCCCAGACCCACTCCCTGTTCTCGTAGCATTTATCAGTTGTTATGTTTACAATGGCTTTAAGAGATTCAATCCCCCTGCATGCATTGAGGAGGTTTACTGTTCCCATGACATTTGTTTCGAATGTTTCCCGCGGTTCCCTGTATGACAGCCTCACAAGGGGCTGTGCTGCCATGTGAATAACTATATCAGGGTTGAATGACTTTATCGCGCTGCTGAGTCTGTCATAATTCCTGATGTCATCTATGGTTTCATTAACTTTAAGCCCAAGCAGTTTGTAGTGTGACGGTGTATATGCAGGCTCAAGAGCATAGCCATAGACCTCTGCTCCCAGTTGCTTAAGCCAGAGCGCCATCCATGATCCTTTAAACCCCGTATGGCCGGTGAGGAAAACTTTTTTATCTTTATATATCCCGCTGAAAAGATTTTTCAAGCAAACACCTCACCAGAGTTTCCATGGAGCTTTACCCGATTCCCACATCGCGTTAAGATCAATTTTGTCGCGAAGAGTATCCATAGGTTTCCAGAAGCCGTTATGATGATATGCGGCCAATTCACCTTCAGATACAAGTTTTTCCAAAGGTTCTCTTTCCCATATGATACTATCATCTTTTATCAGATCAATAACAGAAGGTTCAAGCACAAAGAAGCCGCCATTGATCCAGTTTCCGTCGCCTTTTGGTTTTTCTATAAAAGATTTTATTTCATCACCCTCAATTTCAAGTGCACCAAATTTTCCCGATGGCAATACTGCAGTCAGAGTAGCTTTTTTCCCTTTCTGCTTGTGGAATGACAGGAGTTTATTTATATCTATATCAGATACACCATCTCCATATGTCATCATAAAGGTTTCATTTCCGATATAATCTCTGACTCTTTTAAGACGCCCGCCGGTCATTGTTTCAGCACCTGTATCAACAAGGGTTACTTTCCAGGGTTCAGCATTAGAGTTATGGAACATTCTTTCCTGCTCTCCGGCAGAAAAATCAAATGTCACATCTGAATTATGAAGAAAATAATGATGGAAATATTCTTTAATAAAATATCCTTTATATCCAAGGCATACGATAAATTCATTGATGCCGTAGTGGGAGTATATTTTCATTATATGCCATAAAATGGGCTTTCCGCCGATCTCTACCATAGGTTTCGGCCGGATATCTGTCTCTTCACTGAGACGGGTTCCCATGCCACCCGCAAGTAATACTACTTTCATTGAAATACCTGTTCAAATAATTTAGTTATTCCGTAGACTCTAAATTTCTGTATTTATAGCGATTATTGTCAATAGAATTTTTCCGGCTGTAATCCTGTTCTTAAGTTCTTTTATTTTATAGCTTTACATCTGAAGCTGCAAGTCATTCAAAGGTTATAGTAACTATGTATATATAATTGAGTACAGAAA
>DINC01000061.1 GCA_002425885.1 Spirochaetia bacterium UBA5550
AGAGCCTGACAATAAATGAACTTGAAGGCGCCTGGAGCTGTGTTGATGAGTCTCTCAGACATTATCCTGAAAAAGTTATAGTAGACCTCTCGGCGCTTTCATCTATTGATTCCGCAGGGATCGGATTTCTGGTAAAGTTGCATAAAAAAACAAGAATATACTGTGTGGATCTTGTTTTTACAGGACTCTCGGATTCACTCAAAAGGCTTTTTTTTGTAACAGGTATTCTGCCGTTTTTTAATGTCATCTCCCCTGAAGAACTTCAGTCATCTGTCCTTGAAACCGCGTTTTATTAAATCTCAAGCTTATTTAAAATCATTTAAATTCCCTGTAACACAGTGCATTAATAGCTGTCATGTTTATAAAAAAAAGTTGATGTATTTGCGACAGCAGTATTTCCTGAAATAGTTTTTTATTATTGGGCAGGTGGGTTAAATGAAAATAATTGTGGGACATACCAATATGGACCTTGACTGCATAGGCTCTATTGTTCTTGTAAAGTATCTCTATCCCGATTATACACCTGTTATGAGCAGGCTTATACACCCCTCTGCGAAAAATCTTTATAACCTGTATCATTACCATCTCGATTTTTCAACTCCGGATGAACTTAAAGGCGAAACTGTTACTCATGCTGTGATTGTTGATACAAGGTCGGAGTCACGGGTAAAAGAATACTTTGAGGTTTTTGACAGCAGCGCAACTGAGATAGAAATTTTTGATCATCACTCCGGTGACTCATGCGAGTTCAAAGGGGCTGTTGTTCACGAGGGGAACTATGGCTCGAATACAACAATGATAGGTCTTGAACTTATTAAAAAAAGAATTTCAATTTCCCCCAAAGATGCTACAATCGCTCTTACTGGTGTATACGCTGACACAGGCAACTTTACCCATGATAATGTAACAGAGGATGACTTCAGGGTCGCCTCGTATCTCCTTAAGCAGATGGCTGATATAAAGCTTGTTAACAATTTTCTTAAATCTCTCCGTGAGGATTACCAGCTTTCACTTTTCCATGATATAATGAACACACTGGTGTGGCAGGATATCAAAGGTCACCAGATAGTCTTCAGTTATTATGCAATGGAGAAACAGGCCGCTGGACTTGCTGCGGTTGTAGAGGAGATATTTAACATTGAGAGTCCTGAAGCGATATTCGGAGTTTTTCATTTTGCTAAACCCGGAAGCACGGTGATCATTGCAAGGAGCAATATGAACAGCATTGACCTTATAGATATACTGAGGCCCTTCGGCGGGGGCGGTCATCCTAAGGCAGCTTCAGCTCTTGTAAAGAAGGAGGAGGGGAGGGAGGTTTTCCGGAAACTGCTGGAACATCTCACCGTGCATCTTGAGCATGCTGTTACAGCCGGTGATATAATGACAAAAGAGGTTGTAACCATTAAAGACAGCTGGACTCTCCGTGAGGCTTCAGAATTTCTTGAGGAGATCGATCTCTCAGGGGCCCCGGTTTTGAATGATAAGGGGGAAATGGCCGGGATGCTAACACTGAGAGATATAATGAAGGGGAGAAAAAACGGTCAGATGAATACCCTTGTAAAAGCTCACATGAAAACAAAGCTTATAACCTGCTGTATTGATCATACCATGAGGGAGATTGAAAACCTGATGTTTATAAACAGCATCGGCCACCTCCCTGTTATGGATAATGGGAAAATTACCGGTATTATTACAAGAAACGATCTCCTGGGTTTTCTCCAGGAGAAGTAATCACTCCATCTCCCCGGCTTTTTTCATAAGCTCTTTAGCGCTGCCGGAGATATTGGCTGAAGATTGTGCCAGTTCATTTATCTCTTTCACCATTTCACTGACAATGAGATTAAGGTCCTCAAGGGCGTTGCTTGTATTTTCAAGGGCGTTCTTCTGTTCATCAGTCCCTGTTCCGATTGATTTAGCGAGGGATATATTCGCCTCCATCTGGCGGATTATGGAGTTGATGTACTTCTCCTCAACCATAAGAGAATCCTGAAGTATCATTATGTTTCCTGTACTTCCGGTCATTTCTTCAATCATCTCTTTTATAACAGACGCTGAATCTTTGATAACATCAACACCCTTTTTTGTGACGGAGTTGTTCAGCGTAAGAACACTATCTATCTCCTTGATGCTTTCCGTTGTGAGAAATGCGAGTTTACCTATCTCGTCAGCAACTACGGCAAAACCTCTCCCATGCTCTCCTGCCCTTGCTGCTTCAATGCTGGCGTTAAGTGAAAGTAAGTTTATTTTGTCGGCTATGTCTATGATTATTGAAACAGTATCGGAGATCTTGCCGCTCTGTTCAGCGATGGTATTCATTGTGCTTTCAACATCAGTCAGTTTTTCATTTGCAAGAGTTGTTTTCTCTGAGACACGCTGAATACCGGTATATGTGGAGTCCAGGTTTGTCTTTGTCTCTGACTTGATATTTTTAAAATCATCAATAATTTCATCCATCCTGACGTTGCCGTCAATCTGCTCAATGGTTGTGTTGTGAATGCTCTCTGATGAACCGCGAAGTTCTTCGAGAGTTGCGGAAATCTCCTCAAAGGTCGCGGCCTGGCTCTGCATCTTGTCGTTGAATTTGACTATAAGTTCATTCTGTGATTCCACTTCGCCAAAGAGATTGGACATATTATCTTTGATGACTCCATTCATATCTTTCATCTGGCTTACGCGCTTCTGTATTTCATTATGCTGCAGAGTTGTGCGTCTGACAAACTGATTCACAATCATAACCCATCTGTATGAAATGGCCGCAATAAGAACTCCGGCAGCCACGAAAAAAATCTCTCTCGTAAGAACTACTCCGTGGTAAATCTGACCGTTTTCAAAAGCGTTGAAAGAGTATTCAGCACCATTTGTTACTGCAAGATAAACAAATAATGACCAGATAAATGTTGAGACAAGAGTTACTGTTAAAAGAAGTTTCTCACGCAGATAAAGAGAGGATAGAAAGATCATAATTACAAGAAGAGCTGATGAGTTATACGAGGAAAGAGCAAATGTCCAGCCAAGTGATGCAGCATATTTGAATTTTGCCACCAGCGGAATTGCAATAGAAAGAAAGCTGGTAATCCAGATGGTAATTGTGGCATCTTTTCTGTTTTTCAGGCGCCGGTAGGTTACGAAAGAAAGGGTGCAGCATAGAAGGGTTATAGCTATGGGCCCCATGGTTTCAGAAAATGAAACTTTACTGATAAAAAGAAAAGCTATTCCGGCACTCATAGTTATGGCAAATGACACAATATAAGAAAAGGATGTTTTTATAAGGAGTGTTTCACCGGCATCATAAGTTTTATTCATGAATATCCTCTGATCTTTTAATTTCAGACTTGTTTCTTCTTTATATTTTTCGGGGAGTTTAAGTGGAGATGCTCCTCAAAAACTCCCCTGCCTCATTGTGTATGTTTTTTTAAACCGGGAGCTTGGAAACAAATCTATTGTATATTGAATACCTGCCTATAATTATCAAAAAATACCGGACGTCAATACATAATAATGTCGCGCTGTCTTTTTTAAGAACTTAGTTTTAAAAATTTTTACGATTGATTTGCTTATAAAAAAACCGGCCTCTTTTTTCCGGCCGGTTCTTCTTTAAAATAGAATGTTAAAAGTGCAGTCACACGGTCTCTTCAGCTCTCTTCATAAGTTCTCCGGCGTTTTTAAAAATGTTTCCGGAAGATACAGCAAGTTCATTAATTTCACTTACCATCTCACTGACAATCTGGTTCAGGTCTTCTACAGCGTTACTGGTGTTCTCTATGGCATTTTTCTGCTCATCAGTTCCGTTACCTATTGATTTTGCCAGGGTTATATTCTCTTCCATCTGCCTGATGATTGAGTTGATATATTTCTCCTCCACCATAAGGGAATCCTGAAGTACTTTTATATTATCTGTGCTCCCTGACATTTCATTTATCATCTCTTTTATAACATGAGATGAATCCTTGATAACAGTAACACCTTTGCCTGTAACAGAGTTGTTAAGCGCGAGCACCTTCTCTATCTCTTTTATGCTTTCCGTTGTGAGGAACGCAAGTTTACCTATTTCGTCAGCAACAACAGCAAAGCCCTTCCCGTGATCACCGGCCCTTGCAGCCTCTATGCTTGCGTTAAGTGAAAGGAGGTTTATCTTATCCGCGATATCTATGATAATTGAAACAGTGTCGGATATCTTTCCGCTCTGTTCAGCTATGGTGTTCATTGTGCTTTCAACATCTATAAGCTTTTCGTTGGCGAAAGTAGTCTTATCAGAAACATTCTTTATGCCGTTATAAGTCGCGTTGAGGTTTGCCTTTGTCTCTGTCTTTATATTTTTGAAGTCAGCAATGATCTCATCCATGCGGACGTTTCCGTCAATCTGTTCAAGGGTTGTGTTGTGGATGTTTTCAGATGAGCCTCTCAGTTCCTCAAGTGTCGCGGAAATCTCCTCAAAAGTTGCGGCCTGGTTCTGCATCTTGTCATTGAATTTAACTACAAGCTCGTTCTGAGATTCAACTTCTGTTAAGAGAGATGTCATCTTTTCTTTTATCTCGCTGTTGATATCCTCCATCTGGTGAACACGTTTATGTATTTCTTCATTCTGAATTTCAGTCGTGTCCATAAAGTCATTTATTAACCTTATCCATCTGTTCAGCACATAAGAAATTATAGCCGTGGTGATGATAAAGAAAAACTCACGTGTGGGTATAACTCCATGAAAAATTATTCCATTATTAACCACGTTATATGAAAACTCTGCGCCGCTTTTAAGCGCTATATAAACAAAAACTGACCATATGGTTATCCCTGTAACTGATATAACCTGAAATAGGCGATTTTTAAGAAAGAGTGAAGATATAAAAATCATGAATACAATAACAATAGATGAGTTGTATGATTCAAGCGCCAATGTCCATCCGAACTTCCGGACATAACCCATTTTCGCAATGAAAGGGATGCTCAGGGTAATAAAGGATAAAATCCATATCAGTATTCCGGAATCCTTATGTTTTTTTTTGTTATGGTATATCATAAAGGAAAGAGTAATGCATATCACGGTAATAAATACTATCGGCAGAATTTCGGCTGCAGATACTTTTGCGATAACCTGAAATGTAATCGCTGTTAATAATCCCATGGTCAGGGAAATCATATAGGTAAAGGATGTCCGCATATGAAGAGATTCTCTGGCTGTATAGTTCATTATTATCTAGTCCTTAAAATGTTTGTTTTTTAAGGCAATTTTTAATAACTTATAAAAACTGTCAATTATCTAATATCTGTTAGATTTGGAGAAAAAAAATACAGCCCTGGGTGGGCTGCTTAAAGTTTGCCGGTTCTTTTTTATGAGGATTTGATTGAGTTATACAAAAACAGTAAACTATTTCTGTATAAGGTGTGTGTTGTACTTAACATAAGTATTAAATACCGGTATAGTCA
>DINC01000251.1:0-3341 GCA_002425885.1 Spirochaetia bacterium UBA5550
TTTTCAGGAAGCCCTAATTAAACAGATTTTTGGTGTTATTTTTTATTTTTTTTTCACATCTTTTAATTGACATTAAACTTTCATTTATTATTGGTAGCATATTATCTTAAAAAATGTTATCGGAGACTGGATGAAATGAAAAAAATAATGGTTTCTACGGTTCTTATTATTTCTTTATCTGCACTGTTTTTGTCATCATGTGCAAAAGCCCCTGAAGGGAACGGCACAATAGTATTCACAGCCAATGGTGAGGATTTTGTTCGCGAAGGTTTTACTTCCAAGGATGGATGGGCTATTTCTTTTGATAAAGTATATGTTAATATTGTAAACCCCACTGCGTATAATAAAGATGGCCTTAAATCTATACTTCAGGGAGCATTTTTTGTTGATCTTGCAGCAGGGGATGCGAAGGCAGAACCTATAGTAGTAGGGCAGACAGAGAAGGCCGTTCACGGAAATTATCAATCTTTGAAGTTTGGAATTAAAAAAGCAGCTTCAGGAGAATATAAAGATTCTTCAATAATAATGACAGGCACAGCAAAGAAGGGGGGGAAGACCGTAAATTTCTCAATAAAGCTTGATGAGGAGATGGACTTTGACGGAAAAGAGGGCTTTGTCGGTGACGAAGTTAAAGGCGTTCTTGCTGAAAACGGTAAAACTTCTGTTGAGATGACTTTTCACTTTGATCATATTTTCGGAGACAAAGAGGCTGCTGCGGATGATCATATAAATACCGGTTCAGTGGGATTCGATTTCTTCAATGCTTATTCAAAAGATGGAAAACTTGAAGTTACACAGGATATGCTCAAAAAGAGCGCAGATTATGGTAAACTGATTAATGCAATCGCAACTCTCGGTCATCTGGGAGAGGGACACTGTGAAGTTTCCAATATGACTTCAGCTGCTTATCTGAAATAGAACTAAAATGAAATTAAAAAATTTTTATATACTTATGATAATTCTGATTTTGGCCATGGCTGCATATAGCCATGGAACCAAATATGAGATAGTTAAAAGCGGAAAGATCGGAATTAAAGCTATGTTTGACACAGGTGAACCTATGTCAGATGCCGATGTTCTTGTCTTTCCTCCAGGGGCAACATCCGCTTCAGTCACAGAGAAGGCGGATGTGAAAGGGCTTTTTTATTTCACCCCTGACAGACCCGGTACCTGGACTCTTCAGGTGCGGGATAAGACCGGACATGGCATGAGAATAAATCTTGAGATTGATGAAACACTGTCAGTTAAAGGAGATTTACAGACCAATTACGGCCTTAATACAATACAGAAAGTGATAATGGCTCTCTGTGTTATATGGGGTGCTACCGGTACAGCCCTTTATTTTAAAGGGAGAAAAGGTCAGGCCTGATGCATATAAGTGACGGTGTTCTCCCGGGCAGTGTCTGTATAATTTCTGCAGCAGCGGCTGTTGCTATTGCTGCTGCATCACTTAAAAAAACCGATACTGCGGAAATTCCTAAAGTTGCTGTAATGACTGCTGCATTTTTTGTGGCATCCCTGATTCATATAAAGATCGGGCCCACCAGCAGTCATCTTGTGCTTAACGGGCTTCTTGGTGCCGTTCTTGGAATTGCGGCCTTCCCTTCAATTCTTGCGGCACTTGTTTTCCAGGCAATAATGTTTCAGCACGGCGGGATAACAACGCTTGGAGTGAACGCATTGACAATGGGGATTCCCGCTCTTTTTTCCGGTTTAATTTTCAGATACAGGAGCAGCGGAGGCTCTGCTGTCCGCGGTGTGCGTGCATTTATTTCAGGCTTTATTGCGGTAATGCTTTCAGCAGCAGGAGTTGCACTTTATCTTATTAGCGCCGGGAAGGAGTTTTACAGTACAGCGAAACTTGTGATGTATATGAATATTCCTATAGCAATTATTGAGGGGATAGCTACAGTTTTTATCGTTTCTTTTTTGATAAAAGTAAAACCGGATCTGCTCAATATCAGAAAAAGCTGAGTAACATAAAACTTTTTTTCATCTGTGGAAATGGCCACCTTTCTTATGCTGAAGAGAGTGCGGGCTTTCAAGGCCATGGTGAAGCATCAGTTCTTTGTTTTCCATTATCAGGGATGTTTCTCCGTCAGCAGCTATCCCCCCTTCATCTATGATTATCACTCTGTTGCATGTCTCAAGTATAAATTCCATATCATGAGAAGCGATAAGGTTAGTATGTCCCGATTTATTAATGAAGTCTATAACTCTTCTCCTCCCCCTCATGTCGAGGTTCGATGTAGGTTCATCATAAATGAGGAGTTCGGGGTCAAGGGCTATTACTGATGCTATGGCTGCCATTCTTTTTTCCCCGCCTGAAAGGTGATGCGGAGGTCTTCCGGAAAGATGGGATATGCCGGTAATATTCATTGATTGTTCCACCCGTTTTAAAACTTCATCTTTTTTCAATCCCATATTTACAGGCCCGAAAGCGATATCTTCAAATACAGTAATATTAAAGAGCTGGTCATCCGGATTCTGAAAAATTAATCCTGTTTCCGGATTGAATTCAGCATTTTTTATAACATTACCGTTTATAATGATTTCACCTGAATCAGGTGAAAGTATTCCGCAGAGTAGATGAAACAAGGTTGTTTTTCCGGCACCGTTAGGTCCTATGACACCGAGGCTCCCGCCCTTGTCAACGTTTAGAGAGACATTGTTTAAAACCGGATGGCCCGGATCATAGGAGAAGGAGATATTGTTTATTTTAATCATGTTTAATCCTCTTAATTGAATAATCCGCGAAACTCAGAGAACAGGATTATCACAGGTACTGTAATAATCGCCAGGGCGAGGAGGAAGTCCCCTGTCCCTGCATTAAAAGTTTTATCAGAAACTATCCGTCCGCTATATCCCCGAAGAAGCATTGCACGGTATATCCTTTCTGTCTGCTCATAGCTTCTGACAAGAAGCGAGCCTGCAAGATTTGCCGAACTGCGCAGGGATGACATTGTGCTTTTGTTTTTGAATCCGCGCAGGGTGAGAGCTACTCTCATCTTTCGCAGGTCTTCAAAAAAAACAAAAAAATACCGGTAGGTGAAAAGGAAAATATTAAGCATCTTGTCAGGGACTTTAAGAGACCTAAGTGCCGCAGCCATGTCCCTGAATGGAGCAGTACTTAGCATGATATTAATAAGAATTATTATAGCTATTACTTTTAAGCTTATAAGAAAAGAGAGGATTATACCCTCTTTATAAATTGAAAGAAATGATAACGAAAATAATACATCTCCTCCTGACGAAAGAGGGAGAAATAAAAAAAGGGGAAGGAGAAATATCAGCGGCAGATATGTCTTTTTTAAATAATAGGTCAGCGGTATGCCGGAAAA
>DINC01000251.1:3418-3579 GCA_002425885.1 Spirochaetia bacterium UBA5550
ATATAGTTCTGCATGAGGATATAATTAATGAAGAAGCAAAAATTGAGATGATCTTTAAACGTAAATCCATTCTGTGCAGGATGGAATGTAAATGGGCTTTTTCATCTATATCTATATGCATAGGTAAACTTAATCCGGTATTTTTAAGTAAAATAATTTTC
>DINC01000123.1:0-195 GCA_002425885.1 Spirochaetia bacterium UBA5550
TTTACCATCAATACTTACGTATGCTTTATAATTCTCAACTTTGAAAAAATACTTCTCTCCGGGTATTTCATAAACAGGTTCGTATGGATCATCTTTAATTGTATATGTATATAAAAAATATTTTTCAGTGTTTGGTTCTGGATGAGCACTAATTCTGCCTGCCTTAATCAATTTACCTAAATTTTGTTTAACCCA
>DINC01000123.1:241-20540 GCA_002425885.1 Spirochaetia bacterium UBA5550
TAACAATAACATCAAAATAAAAAATACTCTTTTCATATGTTTAACCTCTCCTATTTTTTAAACAATTTTGATGGCAAACGATAATTCTGTTTTAGATTATCTGATCTGACATCAATTATCCTGTGAGTTACTTTAAGATAACTGTTCTTACCTATTGCATTTCTGATATATTGATTAAACTTAAGAGAATTGCTATCGGGTTTTACCAACCTTCCACCTGTAACAAAGCATCCTTCAGACTGTAGGCCTGCATGAAGAAAAATAGCGTCTTCCTTCCCATTCGTATTAACATAGAACGGATAAAATTCATTATGAGACTTTGTCGCCGTTAAATTTCCTGATTCTCTAGTTACTTTATCATTTCTTTTATTCTCAGATAATTTAAAATATTCTTCATCGCCAGTCCCGTATGTCGGATGTTCATTTTCATTTTTTTGTGCCCAATATGCTCCATCAACAACAAGTTCAACCTGAGTTCCGTCCCCTACATCAAGCTTCATTATCTGTATGCCTTCAACGCCATTCATGTTTCTTTTATTATAGTTACCATCTATATAACTAATAACCTCCAATTCTGGATCGCCTGTTGCACCTCCTTTGAAAACTCTCATGCCAGGAGTCAGATTCAATTCATCTTCTTTACCATGCTGCTTGTTATATAGTCTGACCGTTTCAGGATGTGTTGCAAGCTCTGCCTGTCTCAAGGTTGCATTTATATCAAGTTTTCCATTCTGCATCTTATCATAATCTGCATAATATTTATCCTGCATCCCCTTCTCCCAGCCGAAATTCTCCACAGATTTAAGCTGTACCCCGTCACGGATAAGCTGCTGAAGATCATCAACGCTTTCAACTCCGTTGCTTGCAATTAGGATCTCCATCATGTCATTCGGATCAACTCCATGCTGTGCTGCGAGGTTGTTTATAAGTTTCTGTGCGTTCGTGTTGCTTCTAAGTGTCGGAAGGTTTATCTCTTTAAGATCTGGTTCCCATCCGGCAACTCTTCCATACCCAACAACAGGCTCAGGATCGTTTCCAAACAGGCCATCAGAGATCCAGTTCCCTGTCCTCTGGGCAAAATCCCCCACTGCTCCAGCGCCTGCGGCAATTGCCTTTTTAATTTCATCCATCCCCTGACCAAGACCGTTCCCAAGCGAGACAAACATTCCGCTTATAGCATCATCAACTGCGGCAAAGGGATCTTTCATCCTGTCCTCTGCTGCCTGTTTTGATTTAAAACCCATCTCATTTTCCAGAATCGTATCAGCTTCCTCCTCTGTAAATCCGAGCTCCTGCATCTCAGCCTTTCTCTTTGCTCCCATATCAACAGGCGGGCCTGTAAGAAAATCTGTCACATACTGACTCACCAGATTTTCCAGAATATCATTCTTTGCCACCATATCCCAGCTGAAATCCTCTCCGCTCCCTAACATCTTCCTCATGCCGAAATTTACAAAGTTTTCAACGGCAAAACTGCTTACTCCTGTTCCCCGTGATATAGATCCATTTGCAAGCCCTCCAAGGTAGTTCCCCATTGATGTTGCAAGGCCTGTTCTTACGCTCTCGCTGTAATCTCCTGTTTCAACACCTTTGCTTGCACCGCTTCCTGCTCCTCTCACTGCAGCTTTGCTGAAGTCTGATTTACAATATCCCTCTGCCACTGTACCTGCTGCTGCCATTATTCCTGTTCCGGCCCAGGTCTTCCAGCTGGTCATCCTGTCTCCATCCCAGCCCAGGCTGCCACCTTCAAGAGTCACTCCCGACACAAGGGTATTCCCCACTGCCGTGGTTGTTGATTTAACAGCTACCCCCACAAGAGCGCTCCCTGCGGCAGAACCTGCCATTTTTCCAAGCTTTGCGGCACCTGCTCCTATTGCCGCAGTTGCTGCGCTCACACCCACCTGAAAGGCTGCCTGTTCCCATGTCATCGAACCGTCTGCCATCTGGATTCCGCTTGTTGCTGTAGCCACAAGAACTGCTATATACGCCTGGCCTGTAAAACTCGCAGCAATAGCTGCTGCCTGAAGCATATTAGGCCCGTTGGGAAACATCGGTTTTGAGTAAAACATCCCCCCGAGCAGCGCCTCACCTGCCATCCACTCACCGTAATACTTACCGAACTCATCACCCAGGCGGGTAAATTCTCCCTCCTGGTAAGTACTGAAGAGCCCCTCTTCGCCGAAGACCTCATCTATCCGGTCACTGAGCTCATCCTGCTCAAGGCCAACGTATGTTTCAAGCTCTTCACTGTCTAATGCTGCATATGTATTTGCGTTTGTAAAGTCTATTGTTGCACCATTTAGCCCCTTTATAGGCTGCAGTTTTACTGTGCTGTTTATGTAGTAGTTGTAGTCTGTAAACCTCCGGGTTTTGTATTTATCCCCTGTAAGATTACTTTCAACGCATACCCGTATCTCCCACCAGTGTTCAGAATCTTTACGCATAAATGGCGCCTCTGCGAAATTTTCGTTCCTTGCAAGGTTTATATCCACAGCATCATAAACATTCTCATTGGCCTCTTCAAGCTGGCTGTTGAAGTTCTCTATTATCCCGTTAAGTATATCTATAACCTGAAGGTTCTTCATCACTCCAACTGCTTCGCGGTACTCTGCCATCTTCTGTTCGTTGTATTTCATAAGGCCCGATGAGAGCCCCAGGTTCAGCATCTCTGTTAGTCCCGCAGTTGTGTCTGTTTCAAACATACTCTTTGACATTATATCTATACTGTCCAGCGGGATGCTCTTCATTGTGTCTGCAAGTATCCTCTCTGTGTCTATGTCAAAAGTCATACCCTTCGGCATTCTGTTCTTTATATTCTTTTCATAGCTCTCTATTTTACCTGTAAGATCATTGTATATCTTCTCTGCTGACGCTTTTGATGAAGCTTCCCCTGTCTCCTCTCCCCAGGTTTTCATCTCCCCCTTCATCTCCGCATCGCGCTCTTCCCACCATTTCTCTCCTGCTTCTATCTCTCTCTTTGCATCAAATCTCCACTTTCTCCACTGGTTTATGAAATCTGTCTCCATTATTCTCCAGTCTCGTGTGCCCCGGTTCAGGATATAACCTGTCACCTCTTCCCATCTATCGCGGCGTAAATCAAATTTCTCCCTCTGCTGCGTCCAGAGCTGTTCCTGGAACTGCCGGTTCTGTTTCATCATCTCGCTTACGACAAGTCCCTGTATAGATTCCCCTGCGCCGTTGTTCACGTACTCTGATGTTACTGTGCCGTAGCCTTCAAAACCCCTCTGCCTCTTCTCGTTTGCCGTATTGAAGTTTACGGCTGTTTCCTGCATCCCGTGGTATGCTGACTCAAGGTCTCTGAGTATTATTGTATAATCATGTGTACTGTCTGATGTTGTCTTTTTCACATAGTTCATCAGTTTTTCATAACACTCGTTTCTCCTTTTCAGGGAGTGCATCTTCAGGGCTCCGGTTATTGATGATATGTCGTAGTTATTGTCGTAGAAATTATATTCTTCACCCTCAGTGAATTCTGTCACAATATTTCCATTGCTGTCTTTAAGCTTAAGGCTTCTGTCATCAACCGCGTAGTTTTCTGTGAGTATATTTCCGCTGGCATCTTTCAGGAGATTGCCGTTTTTATCACGAAGGCTAAGAGGTGCTCCCTCCTTATCAAGGAGCGCAACCCGCCCTTTTATTATTTTCGCCTTTACTGCAAGTCCGTCTATATCTGTTCTCTGTTTCTCTTTTCGGAGAGCCTCTAAGTTAAGACTGTTCTCATCAGGAGCGTACCCTTCACTCATCGCGTCATAAAGGTATCCAAGGTCCTCTTCTATTAAATTATATTTTTCAGCCTCTCCCCCGAGATACTCCTTTATTTGTGAAAGATATCGCACGGATGTGGCATTGTTGTAGACTGTTGAAGCATTTATGAGTGTATTTTTATTATTAAGAAATTTATCCGTTCCTTTAACTGCATTATTGTAATACGAATAATATTTCCCATAGAAAACATTTGCCTCCCCACGATAGTTGTTTCTCCTGTTCCTCCACATTCTCTTGTCACTTATATGATGTTTTTTACAGCGGTGATATCTGTGATCGCAATAGGCACCCATATGAACCGAAAATACATAGTTATCATAGTTCTCAAGTATAGCCTTAAGGGATGAACCGCTTCCGAATCTGCTGTAAAGGAGTTCTATATCAGCCCTGGTCTGCACAGGGAGGTTATCATACTGGATTGCGTACATCTGCCTGTATAGATACTGCTTGTCTGCCTTATAATCAGGAACAGGGGTATTTTTATAGATTGAAAAAAATTCCTTCCATGTTGTTTTGCACGAATACCATGTGAGTCCGTTAAGAAAATTCTCCCTGTCCACTGCGGTATTTATATGTGACAGTATAGTGTCCCTTACCTCCTCAAGCTCCTTTATCCTCTCTTTTTTCTCCTCCGCGCCAGACTCTGTGCTATTTTGTATTTCAGCCAGCATATCTGCAAATATATTCAGCCCCTGCTTTGTACCTGCGTACGCGTTAAGAGCATTGATATAGTCATTTTCATATTTTGAGATCTTCTCTGCAAGTTCCGAGTCAACCTGCGCGCTTCTCACGTAGGTTTCACTCATCTTCACCAGTTCATTTTTGAGGGTTACATATTCCGCGTCCAGGTTCAGCCTCTCTACTGTTTCCTGACTGTTTCTCTCCTCTTCGCGTTTTTTAAATTCGGCATCAGCTTCAAGGTATACCGCCTCAATCCTTTTATATACATCCATTGCATCAGGGAATGGCACCCCTGCATAATTTTCTGTTCCCCCTGTTACAGATTCGCCCCCTGAAAGCCCGCTGTCATTAACAGAATCACCTTTAAGGTAAGGGGTATTTGCGTACTCCCATACCTGGTATGCTTTCTCATAATTAAACTCCGCGCCCTGATATGTGGAGTAGAGAGAACTGACTCTGTTCATCTGGTCTATATATGCCCTGTTTCTTTCACTGTACAGCTCCTGCCTTGCTGCAAGTTCCGCTCCTGTTTTCCTGTATTCCGCTTTTACAGCCTCATGGGCAACCCTTGAGTCTTCGTAAAGCTTAAGAAGATCCTCCTTGCTCCCCCCCATGAGCCCGTAACTCTCACGGCTGCTTTCAAGGTTTTCACCCAGTACGGCAAGTGAACCGCTGAGTGCTGATATCGCGCTTTCAAGGTCCAGTATACCTGAAGCATAATCCCCGGCAAGAACCCTGTATTCAGAAACCCTGTCTATAAGGGCGCTTTCGTAGGAATAGAGTCCGTCTCCCCCTTTTGTATAAGTTCCATCCTCTGAGTATATCCCTGCTGTCTCATCAAGAAAGTCACCTATCCCCTTAAGGGATGAGGCAACCGGGGGTTTTATACCTTTAAACAGGGCAGCAAAAACATCGTGCATCCTGTTTGCATTGTCTGCAAGGTTGCTGAGTGAATACTCCTTACCCCCCTTTTCAATTAAACCCTGTGCATATTTTACACCTGTTCTCCCCCCTGTTGTGGTATTGATCTCATCGTAAAATTCTCCGGTTTCACCAAGAGGAATATGGGTTACAAGGGTCTCAATGACATTCCCGTCATCATCTTTAACTTCTATGTTTGCCGGGAGTAAGTGATCCCTCCAGCATAGACCCCCTGCCCCGCTTTCACTGAAGTCAAGGAGCGCTTTTGCAGCTGCAGCATCACTCTCTTTTATCTTCAGATCCGTTTTCACGCTGTAATACGCCCCGCCGAGAGCCCTGTTTAACGAGCCAAGGGTCTCTGACAGAAGCCCTTCTGAAAGAGCGTTCAGTGATCCCGATATGTACCCAAGGCCATATACCCCTGTTTCATACATCGGGAGGAGCGATGTTTCACCTGCGTAGTGCCCCATGTTAAAAAGAGTTACCGCATTTTCATCGAGGTTCCCCCTGTACAAGTCAGGCTCCTGCCCTGCGTAAAGGAGATACCCCCTGAGCCCCTCAGCATACTCCAGGACTGATTCTATTATATCACTGTTTAAGGAACCCACTCCGAATCTCTCTATAAGGAGATCCTCTATATCATCATCTGTCAGAGTTCCGCCTGCAAGGTGAACACTCCTGTAATAATAATCCTGCAGAGCAAATATCTTAACCTCATCAGGAAGTCCTTTAACAGCAGTTAAATCCCCTGTAAGAAAACCCTCCACGAACTCCCTGATTTTCCCTGTGTCCCCGCCATTTTCACCTGTAAACCCGGTTACAATCCTCTCAATATAATCCTCCTGTTTCTCTCCGTTATGAATTCCATTAGAGGCTATATAGTCCTGAATCTTCCTGCCTGTTATATACTCACCAAGCGCGGGGTCAGCTGAATCATATATCCCTGAGGCTGTTATCTTCATATAGCTTTTAACAAGGGCATAGCGCCGCAGCTCCTCACCCCCCTCCCCTGTTAGGTTCCTTGAAACAATGAAGGAATCGATCCCCCCTGTTCCCCCCTCAGAAAGCCATGTATCATAATCAATCTTATTGTAAAAAGGGGTCAGCCTCTCAACCATTGCATCCTTTGCACCTCCTGTGAGTCCGTTCAGGTCCGCGTAGTCCGATGGAGATACTCCCCCTCCATTCTTAACATAGGCCTCAGCAGCACAGGCATCATTCCATCCCTGAAAAGAGCTCTCAATCGCTGATACAAGTTCAGAGATCCCCTTTATGGCATCATCACTGTTTTCAGAAATGTACTTCTTCGCATCTTCAGAGAGGGATTTAAAGGAAGCTATAATATTCAGAGCAGATTCAGCAATACCATACCCCTTTCGATTTATCAATTCATCAACGCCCGCAATAAAACCGGCCGCAGAATCAGAAACCTCTTTTTCATTTACTGCCCGGGAATATATTTCATCAGGCGTGCCGCTCAGAACACCTGTCATGTAATCTGTTATTAAAAGGGAGGCATCCAGGCCGCTCTTCATTGACGAGAGTTCCTCAACCATCTTTCTCAGGTACAAAGGTACGGGTACCCCATTCCTCTCGAAGTTTTCAACATAATCAGCCGCTGCCTCAGCAGCCAGGGTCATCTGACTGGGAGAAAATTCCTTAAGGTTATCCACTGTAAGCACAACATCCTCACCAACTGCAGCTGTAAATCCGGCATATTTATTTATATATCCCAGGAGACCTATAAGATAATCCCTCTCTTCAAGATCCCGCTGTGTTTTATAAAAGCACTCATAATTGGTCTCAACATAGGCCCTTATCTCATTTTCCACTGCACCGTATATTGCGGCGCTCCCGAGTAGACCCTCCATGTACTGAACTCCTGCCATGGCACTACCTGGTGTGTAATATTCTCTCATCAGTATTATTGAACGGGCGTCACCCTGTGCTGCTTCAGCCTCACATGAAACAATGTCAAAACCGCTCCTGTTGTTATGCAGGGTTGCTGTTTTCTCAGCTGTTTCAATATCCCATTCCAGTCGGTCCCTGGTACCCTCCCATGTCTCCGGTGTAAGTCCTCGATATCTTTCATTAAGTATATTCAGTGCGGTGTAATGTTCAATGTAATCGCTGTTATCCCCCCCGTAGACAAAGCTCATCCCTGCAGCCAGCCCCTGAAGGTATGAGGCAGCTGCTTCATAACTCTTTGCTCCCCCTGTATCTTCAACATGATCAAGGGCATTCTCTATTATATTAAGTGCATTAAGTGAATGTTGTGAAAACCGGACATATACCGGAGCCGAATCGTAACCGGAATTCAGATAGCTTCCGGGATCAAAGCCCCTGTTTTTCAGCTTTGTAAATATCCCCTCCTGAATTTTAAACTCAGCCATAAATGAAGAATAAAGATTTCTTATTGCTGAAGAAAGCTCATTTCTCAGCGTGTCTTTTTCACTCCCCCCTGAGTTTTTAAATTCATCAACAAGGTTAATGAGAGCTCCCGCGTTCTCATCAGCAGCAGTTGTGTCTCCCCACACAAGGGTTTTCGAAGAAACAATGTTTTCACTCCATACAACAAGATTACTGTCATTCTCTTCACCTGCTATGAGCGCAAGCTTTGCTCTGGCATCCTCAATTCCCCGGACCGCACTGCTGTACTTCTCAGCAAATGATGCAGCTGCAGCCGCTTTTTCATTCTCACGCAGTGTGGAGTAGTACTCTTCCCTTTTTTTGCGGAGTTCCAGGTCACTGTTAAGTATGTTCTGTTCAATCTCCTGTATCTCTTTTGCGATATACGAAGAGTCCCTTCCATTCTCCACGATTATCAGGGCTTTCCTTCGCACTTCCAGTTCATCCCCCGCAGCCTTAAGTTTTTCCCCTGCCTGGATGTACTTCTGACTCAGGTATTCTATACTCAGCTTATATTCATTCCATTCAGCAGTACTCTCATCCGGCTTTCCGGTAAGGGGTCTTGTACCCTGTATCCTTTTCAGTTCCTCAGTTATCCCCCTGACCTGTGAAAGCGCATCTTCATAATCACTCTTGGCTCTCTCCATTGCGCTCTTTGCAGATTCCTTTCTCTCCTCTGTCTCTGCAGCTGATTCCCTTTTACCGTTTTCAGGGTAGGCGTAATCACGCACAACCCTTGCTATCTCAAGTCTCTTTTCCCAGAAATCCCTGTCCCTTGATGCCAGCTCATAGTTAAACTCAGCCCCTGTCATAAGATAAGGATCACTCCCGCCGTCATTGTCAAGGTACCCCGGGCCTCCATCACCGAGCATGTTTCTCTCATGCATGTAATACTCTGCGTCGCCTGCAATTGAACTGAAGCTGTCCCTTATGTTTCTCCATCTTTCAAGTTCAGTTTTATAATAAAAGTATGTCGATTTCTCATAGTTCTCAGAACCTTTAACAAGCTCACCTGTGTCCGGGTTCGTGTAATCGCTTTTTACATCATTTGTTATTTTAAAAGTATCAATAAGAGCATTGGAACTTATCCATGTGTAGTCCCTGTAAGTGGTGCCTGATATCCCTTTTTGTGAAGGATTAACCGCACTGTATGTAACTTTATTTCCATATATTCTCACTGTATATGTTTCACGCAGTCCCCAGTTACCCTTTCCGTCTTTAACTTCCTCTGCACCGGCATACTCATAAGTGTAATAGCCTCCGGTGTAATAATTATGTCCAAGATATTTATTCAATGAATTGGGAGTACATATCCGCTCTCCATCTAACCTGCGGCAGCTGCTGTACACCATCCTTCCGGTTCTGTGTGCTTCATAGGAAAGATTATACCTCTGCTGAATTGTGCTGAATCCCGGCAGGCTGCTTATTTTACCCTGAATCCTCTCCCGCTCCCCCTGAGTAAGTACTGATTCAAAATCTGCTGTACTTTTTTTATTCTCCCCTTTAAACCCGAAAGCGCCGCGGTTTGTGTACTCACTCCTGGCAACCATCTCCTCAAGCCATTTGATATTATCAAGAGCCTCGCTGTAGACCTTTGAACCGTTCACTGCCATCTCAACAAGATTGGAACTGTGATCACTCCACTGCGATGAGAGGTTCTCCATATATGTATCAAGATCAGTTTTTGCCCTTTCTATATTAAGATTAAGCTCCTCCCCGTTTTTAACCCAGTTCTCAAGGCCTGCATATATTTCAGTACGCAGTTTCTGCTCCCACTCCGATCTTGCCTTTTCAAGCTTCTCAAGAGCAACCCTCCACTTCGCCTCTATATTTTCAAAGGCCTCCTGCGCGGAGTTCTTCCAGCTCAGCATCTCATTGTAGAGCTTCTCACGGGCAGCGTTCCACTTACCCATCCCTGTTTCAATGAGCTTCTTCAGCTCCTCCTGCCAGTTGTCACCCATGTTGGAAAAGTTTATAGACTCACTCCCGTCACCGCTGAACGAACGGCTGAGTATTTTATCCTCCTCCTTACTTATTTCATTTTCTACACCCTGTATCACATTTTCTGTTATGACTTCAGCAGATTCAGCCTCACTCTTCCTCCGGAGGGAGTCTGTATCTGTAAACCTTTCGGCTATAAAACTGTTGCGGGCAAGGTAGAGTACGCTGTCCCTTTCAAGGCTGAATTTACCCTTCAGTTCCTTCTCAAAGGCTGCAAGTTCTCGCTCAAAACCCTCCCTCTCCCTATCATCAGTAAGAGAAACCCCTTTCAGACGCGCTGCATCAATAAGTGAATTAAACTCTGAACTCCAGCTGCTGTTCACACTGTCAAGGGCAGACTTCACATAAGCATCCCATTCATCAACAGTGTCTATTGTACTGTCAGAGCCGGCTCCCTTTACCCTCTCCCTGAGTCCCTGCATATTCACTTCCGGGGATGAAAGCTGTTCCCTCTGAAGGTACCACGCGCCTTTAGCCCTGGCCTCCTCTGTGTCGAAGTCTCTCTCCCAGTCAGCGCGCGCCTCCTCAATTGAGACTTTAATTTCATCCTCATCGCCGCCTTCCCGGATAAACCTGTGCATCTCCTCATCGGCACCCCTCTCCCACGAGGCACACATCTCCTCCCTGCCGCTGTTCAGAATATTCTGCCATTCCTCCTCCGAGGTCTTTTCCTTTGCTTCCTCTTTATAGCGCTCAAAGCGGCTCATATCCTCCCTGAATTCACGGAACTTATATTCACCCAGAACAGGCTCAACTGATGATATGAGAATAGCGGATAGTACACAGAAAAATGCAGTTTTAACAGCGAGGTTAAGCCTCTTCATAAAAATCCTCCGGCATGGTTCTATTGAAATTGAAAATTGACTTAAGCATTATAATTCCCGCGCTCTTCCGGAGCGGAGAAGTTATTGATGACGGCAGGTTCATCTCTTTCTGAAGAACTGCTGCCTGCTGAAGTTTTCTGATTTGTTTAAATGAAGTTAATGGATTGAATAATTGCGTGAAGTCCGGTGGGGAAGAGTATGTAATTTCATTAAAATTCGAGTCCCCTGCGTCATCCCTCATGTATAGAAAAAGTCTGTAGTAGTCCGCATGAACTATTTCAAAACTTTTTACCGGATTAATCTTTAATGCATAGTAATGCATTCCGGATCTATGAACTGATTCACTGCTAAAAGAAAAACCGCTGCCTGTGGAATTGATCACCAGACCCGGCATCAGTAGAGCAGCTACATTCTGTGAAGCTGCTCCTCCGGCAAAACCTTCTGTTTTAAAACCGTTATTTTTTTCAGGGAGAGATCTTATTCTTTTTAAATGAATTTTTTCCTTATTAGTAAGCCCTGTAATATCTGCTGATGCTGCTTTTTCAAGAATTCTGGATGCAAGCAGCCCTTCATCAGTTGCTGTTTCTCCGGAACCCCCGGTTTCAATTATTGACAAAAATTTATCCCTTATACGATTCAATTCGTTCATGGATTTCACAGAACAGAATACATTCATTTTCAGAGTATCATTTTTGCTGTTCCTGAAATCTTTCAGCACAGCTTCACCCATAAGCGCCGCATACGCCTCTCTTTCCCAGGGAGCAGTATACTCATCTGTTGAATAAAATTTTGCAGTACCGTAACCATAATTGCACCGCTCCCCTGCAAAAGCATTTACACAGGGGAGTGATGTAACAAAAAGCAATATTATGGTAAGAACTCTCTTCATATCACAAAAATCCCATGCCCCGGCAGAAGTTCGCGAAGTACATAAGTCCTGTGAAATTCCGCTCCCTGGTAGAAGTGATAGAGGTTCCTGTTCACAGCATCACGCATGTTTGTACCGCATATATCTTTCAGGTTGCCGGTCCAGTTCTTTACATTATATTCAGGAATAGTTTTACCCTTGCTGTTGATGAGCCTGTTCTGTAAATAATACTCCTGCCATTTTTTTATACGATCCTCTTTGTTCCCCGGATAGGTCAGTATAGCCAGAATATCCTTTTTTATTTGTAAAAAATTTTTTATATTCTTAACAGCAGTTTTATCTGTAACCGGCGGATTATCAGCTGCGTACTTTCTGAAGTATGCAAAAAGCTCTCCGCATCCCTGCAGAAACCTCAAACTGTTATCCTCATCCCCTGAAGCGTAACCGGGCCTTCCGTCCTCGAATATAAAATTCCATTTCAGAAATGGTATATCGGGGAATGAAACCACTCCACCATGCCCCAGCCCGCGGGAAAAATTCTCCGCAGCAAATGAGAAGAACCTGATAACCGGCTTTGCAAGCTCCCTGATTCTATCAAGGAATTTTCTCTTTAACTTAATGCCTATATACTCCTTGATATGATCAGGAAACTCCTCCATGTTAATCAGGTTAATCGATTTATTTTTAATCTCATTATATTTTGAGCTGATGCCGGAGAATCCGCAATGTGAGAAGGTATCAGCATAGACATGAGCTGCAATCCCGATAAGCTCAGCCCCGAACTCCTTCCCTGAATTTGCAATGGCGTTGTCAAACATCTGTCTGGCAATACGGCTGTCTCTCCTGCATATAAGCCTCTTCTCAAAAGTATCACCCTTCCCGTCACCGCCCCCCGGCAGGAAATGAAAAGGCACCCATACATATCTCTGATCATCCTTACTTGTATTCGCAATTGAAAGAGCATGATGTGCTGTTACAACCTGACTGAGCCTGCTGCCGTCTTTAAAAACGCACTGCTGAATTGTCTCAACAGAATCATCCACAAACTGTGAAGCTGCTGCAATTACAAGAGCTGTTGCTTCATTTATCCCCGCAGCACGCGCCAGTACATAAGTGCCATAGTAATGCATATCTATCTGCATATCTCCTCCGGATGCCTCACTTACATTCAGTACTCATTAATGCTGAGAAGATAGTATAAAAATCAACCACTTTATAATAGAGCATAATTAACCTCAAAAATTCTGCTTCTTTAATACTCAATTTAAAACCTGTGCGCCGCAGAGAGTTTATAATTAGTATTAAAAAATTCCGCTCAATGTCCGGGAAAACAGCCATTGAGCGGCAAAACATTTATGTAATAGGAGTCTGTCAGTATATGGCAGATTTTTAATCCATTCCGACAGCAAAACCCGATATCACTATTAATACGTTTCTCACTCCGTTTTTTTTGAACTTTTTTTAAAAAAACTGAAATTTTTTCTCTGCAGCCTTCACCTTCGCTTCGTATTGGCTTCGGGAAGGCGTCGTATTGGCTTCGTGAAATTAATTGACCACTTTAAAACTGCTGTTTCTACAAATAAAAACATAAATGAAATTACTTGACATAAACAGCCGGTCATTATGTGAGTATTATGGATTTTTATACATAAATCGGGACAAATTAATGAAAAAAGATTTCGGCTACAGGGAGATACCCTACAACTATACATCATTTTCCGACAGGGAGATAATCCTTAAATACTTTGATGAAGAGACATGGGAGCTTCTGGACAACCTGCGGAACCAGAGGATAACAGGGAGGAGCGCCAAGCTCATATTCGAGATCATTGGCGACATATTCATAATAGATCGTAATCCCTATATATTCAATGACATAATTGAACACCCGAAAAAGCTTAAAAAGCTAAAAAAGCTGCATACAATCAGACTGGATTCCATAGAAAACAAAACCTCCAATCCAAGAATCATTGCACTTGTTGAAAAGCTCCGCAAATTTGACGCGAAATTCATACAGAAATTCCGCTCTGAAAAATGGAGACGTATCCGTATTCTCAGCACACTGAGCACAATTACATCCAAAAATAATATCCATTTCTCCGCTTTCCAGAAGGTTGCCCATGTAACAGACGCAACTGACTGGCGTGTGGAATATCCCGAAGTAATAGTCTATCCCGAAAGCATAAAGGAGATATCCGGACTGGTAAAAGCTGCGAAGGATCTTGATCTTAAAATCATAGCGCGCGGCGGAGGCACAGGGCTCACAGGGGGAGCAATCCCTGTTTACCCCAACACCATGATCCTTAACCTTGAAAAGATGCACAACTCTTCAGAGATTGAATTTATACATACTGACGGCAGAAATATCCCAGTCATAGATACAGAGGCAGGAGTAATCACAGAGGATGTGACACACTACTGCAAGGAGAAAGGATACATCTTCGCCACAGACCCCACCTCAGCCTGGGCATCCACAATCGGCGGAAATATCGCAGAGAATGCCGGCGGCAAAAAATGCGTCATGTGGGGCACAGCCATTGATAATATCTTCTCATTCCGGATTGTGAATGCGGAAGGTAATCTCCTTGAAGTGAGAAGAAAAAACCATCCGTACAGAAAAATTGAACCAGAGGATGAAGTCGTATTTGAGGTATATTCCCTCTCCCGCAAAAAAGGGGAGAAACTTATTAAAACAATAAACCTCACAGGCCTTGATATCAGAAAACAGGGTGTTGGAAAAGATATAACAAACAAGGCCCTTAAAGGGGTCCCCGGTATTCAGAAGGAGGGGGGAGACGGAATCATCGTCTCTGCAAAGTTTGTGCTCTACAAACCCTTTGAGCACTGCCGCACAATCTGCCTTGAATTTTTCGGCACAAACCTCATCAACGCGTCAAAGGCTATAGTTGAGATACGCGAATCATTCGGGAAAAATCAGGCTGCATACCTCACAGCTCTTGAGCACTTTGATGATAAATATGTGAAGGCAATCAATTACAGGAACAAATCTGACAGGAGTGAATTTCCGAAAGCGGTTCTTCTTATAGATGTTGAAAGCAATAATCACGATGAACTTGATAAAGCAAGTGCAGCTATCCTCGACATGGTGAAACAGTACAACACTGAGGGCTTCATGGCTGACACGGAGGAGAAGAGGGAGCTCTTCTGGAAAGACAGAAAAAACCTCGGCGCAATTGCCCGTCATACAAATGCCTTCAAACTGAATGAGGATATAGTTATCCCTGTGGAATCACTCCCAGATTTTGCCGACTTCATTGACAGGCTTAATCTCCAGAAGGAGCTTGAAAACAACTGTGCAATTATTGATGAGCTCTCAGATTATCTGAAAAAAAGCAGGGAGAAGGAGGACAGCTTTTTCCAGTCCAAGCTGGACACATACCTGGCCTCAATACTTGAAATAAAAGAGAAACAGCTGAATTACATAAAAAATATCGAGCAACCCGCAGGTTCCTTTGCTGCTGTGAGCAACTCTGACGATAAAGAAAGTCCGCTGTTTGAACTGCTCCGGGACGGAAAGATCGAGTTCAGCATCAGTGAATCAGTAACAGAAAAATTTGGTAAAAACTTCCATGGATATGATGATATCATAAACAGCTTCAGGGATATAGTTGAGTTCAGGGAGAGCCGCAAGCTTATAATTGCCACGCACATGCATGCCGGTGACGGGAATATCCATGTGAATATCCCTGTGCACTCCAACGACTACAGGATGCTTATTGAGGCGGAGGAGATGGCCGGTATTATAATGAAAGCAACTGTTGAAAAATTCAACGGTGTTATCTCCGGAGAGCATGGAATCGGCCTTACAAAACTTAAATTTATAGAAAAAAATATTCTCGACGACTATGCAGAATACAAAAAAGAGAGCGATCCCACAGACCTCTTTAACCCGGGCAAGCTCCGCCACGATTTTCCGCACAGCACAATATATACACCGTCGCTGAACCTGCTTGAGCTTGAAGCCTTCATCCTCGAAGTTGCGGACATGAAAGCCCTGACCAAGTCGATATCCTCATGCGTAAGGTGCGGAAAATGCAAACAGGTGTGCAACACACACTATCCGCACTGTACCATGTTCTACAGCCCCAGGAATAAAATCCTCGCTGTAACTCTAATCACAGAGGCTGTACTCTACGAGGCGCAGACAACAAACAACCTGAGCTTTCTCAACTTCAGGATGCTCCGTGAAATATCGGACCACTGCACCATGTGCCACAACTGCTACAATCCATGTCCTGTTAATATAGATTTCGGAGAGGTAACCCTTGCAATCAGAAACCTCCTTCACGACAGAAAAAGGTCAGAGCCTAAGTTTATCACAAACTTTGTCCTCTTCTACCTGCGCAGAAAGGGATACTATTTCAATAAAATCTTCAGAATACTCCTCCTGAGATTCGGATACTCAATGCAGAGGTTTGCGTTTCTTGTTAACAAGCCTTTTAACAGGGTGAGCGCAATCATAGCTCCAAAGATAAACGGCATACTTCAGTCGAAGCTCCCGAAAACAGGGAATCCCTCTCTCCGTGAACTGCTGGGACTCAAAGGGACAAACACTTTCTTTGCTTTTCATAATCCGGATAAAGAGGTTGTTAAAAGCGTGGTGTACTTCCCCGGCTGCGGATCAGAGAGGATGTTCCCTGATATATGCATAGCTGTAATAGCCCTTCTTTACAATGCAGGTGTAAGAGTGGTGATTCCCCCTGAATATCTCTGCTGCGGATACCCGCTGCTTGCCAATGGCAGACAGAAAGACGCGGAGAACAAGAGTTACGAAAACCGGGTAATATTCCACAGAATGTCAGACATCATAAACTACATGGAAATTACAGATGTAATTGTATCATGCGGAACATGCTATGAAATGCTCTCCAAGTATAACATCGAAAATATATTCCCTGATTCAAGGATCACGGATATCAATGAATTTGTGGCGCGTGAAGGGCTCTACAAAAAAATACAGAAAGATACACTCTACTATCACGATCCCTGTCACTCACCGATTAAAAGCCTCGGTGTTGACAGAACCTTTAATGAAATACTCGGAACTGCACCTGTTTCAATACCTAACTGCTGCGGTGAGGGCGGAACCATGTCACTGTCCACACCTGCGATATCCAACTCTCTCAGGGGGAGAAAATCATTTAACATTTACTCCGCACTTGAAAGAAAAGAGCGCGTCACTGTACTTACAACATGCCCCAGCTGCGTACAGGGTCTCTCAAAGATAAACGGGAGGAGCTCTGTAACCGGAAAATCGATGGCTGTATACCTTGCAGAAACCTTCCTCGGCAGAAACTGGAAGAAAAAAGCTGTTTCAGATATCATGAAAAAAGAGGGGATAGAGAGAATAATTCTTTAAAAAAGGGCCCGATATGACGAAAATTATATCAAACAAATATAATTCAAAGGTAGGGAAGATGAAGCGCTTTTTGTCTCTATTAATACTGATTATTCCGGTTCTCCTTTTTTCACAGGATAAAGGAACTGAAAACACATCCGGGAAAAAAGTTTTCCCTGTCCAGGCTGTAGGAACCAAACTCTTTAAAATCTACAACTTAAGCTTTAATAAGATGATACCGGGATATGCCGGAGAGGTCCTTGAAGTTGAGTTCCAGGTTAAAAACCTGATTGAAACACCACTTGAGCTTTACATCTTTGTAATCGCTACTTACGAAAAATCATATAAAACAGATTCAAGCTTTCAGAGCCCGTCACTTGATGACCCGGCTCAGATCAAGAATATAAAGGTCTTCCCTGACGACCTTTCTAACTTTGAATATTCAGAGAAAGATCAGGCAGGGAACGATAAAAAAGTTTATATAAAATACCCGAAAAATATTAAAGCCGGAGTTGACCCGGTCACAGGGAAACCTTTTATGCTGGATGAAAATATCACATTCCGCACCAAGTTTTTAAGTAATTACACAAGACGATACTACTATTTTAATGAAATTACAATCCTGATATTTGATGAGAAAGAGGAACCCCTTTACAGGGACGTATTTAAAGTAAAGGAGAAGAAGAGATAAAAATTCTTTTTATCTCTTCCTTAGCCTCATCCATTGTCCCGGAGATTCTCCCACCTGAACTGAATATAAAATACTCAACCTGCAGATTCACCAGTGATCCTTCATTATCCCCGGAGAACCTGAAGTCACCCCTGTAAGCGGTTACAGGTTTACCCAGACCTGCGGCATAACCTATCTCAGAAGCTGTTCCGCTGTCCACATCACAGCCGTCAAGAACAGCAAAGAGCCCGTCTGAACAATCAATCCCCCTGCGGTTATTTTCACCTATTATCATGTTGAGCTCTCTCCAGGCTGCTTTTCGAACGCTCCCCTCCGGCATTTCAAGCACCCGGTCAATCATATGCTGCGGCGTCAGTTTCCATGGATCTATTACCTCAAGCCCTAATTCCTTCACACAGGGGATTATCCTTTCATACATGAAAAATCTCCCTGCTTCAGAAAATCCCAATGGTGATGCAATATAAATCCTTTTTTCCGGATGCATTAAAAGATTTACCTCCGCGCTGAATTATGTAGCATAAAAAATAATTGACTCATGCTGAATAAAATAATTATATTTATCAAGTTTTTTTGCCGATTATTGAGTAAGCGGAGATAAATTATGAAATACACTATGGTGAAGCAGTTTTCCAATGCTGTCATCGACAATATGTTCAAATTCGTATTTAAGATTGTTGATTTCGGGAAAATGATGGTAGAAGTCTTCTGGAGCTTCTTTGATATATGGGCAGCATTTTTTCTTATTTTTTACAACGCGTTTATGTATGTATACTATCTCTTCCTCTTCATGATCGACCGTGGTTCAGAAACAAGCGGCCCGATTCCATACAGGGCAAGACGTATTTCTTCAAGGAAGCAGAGAATCCCTACAGTGCAGATTGATAAAACTCCTTCTCCGATACCTTCCATGTACACTGTTAAAACTGTTGCATCTGACGCTGCAAAAGCTGTAACTTCATCCGTTTCAACTGTCGCTGAAAAAACAACAGAAACAGTTCAACAGGCAATGACTCCGCTGCGCCCTTCGCGCCCCGGATTCGGATCGAAAAAGCCGTTCTTTAAGACAATGCTTGAATTTATTGCTGATATATTTAAAACAGTGAAAGATTTCATCACCAGGCCAATAGTGGCCATTGCAGAGTTTCTTGCAGGGAAGCTTATGCCTGTTAAAGAGAGTGATGCCAAATTCAGCGAAGCTGTTCAGAAGAGAAGCCTCATTGATGAATATATGAAAGAGTACGAAAAAACCCAGAAAAAGAGAAAGTGGTAAAATATTAAATTTTTTAAAAACAAAAAACTCCGGAAAACCCGGAGTTTTTTTGCCCCATGTCATTCCCGCGAAGGCGGGAATCTGTTTTATTAAAACTTTTTATCTGAAGATGTTAATGTTTAAAGGCCCTCTGTCCTGTGTACATCATGGTTACTTTCGGATCAGCTTCATTACATGCCATAATTGATTCAAAATCCCTTATTGAACCACCGGGCTGTAGGATAGCAGTAATCCCCTGTGCAATAATAGTATCGACTCCATCCCTGAAGGGGAAAAATGCATCAGATATAGCTGTTGATCCTATAAGTCCCCCCTTTGCGGATTTCGTCTCCTCGTCGATTGCGGCTTTATCAGTCCCCTTGCGCTCACACTTCATTATTGCAAGTTCAAGCTCCTTGTACGACATCCCGAATTTATCAAAGCAGATAAGATCCGCGTACTTTGTATAAGCCTTATAAATTGCAATCTCAGCTACACCTACCCTGTCCTGTTCACCTGTACCGATACCCACAGTAACCCCGTCCTTAACATATAACACGGAGTTTGATGTTACACCCTGCTCAACATACCATCCGAAAAGCATATCATCAAATTCTTTATCTGTAGGCTTTCTCTCTATGGCGTATCTCTCACCTTTATATTCTGAAACAGCAGGGAGGAGTTCAGCTTTACTCTTAATCTTTGTTGTGGATGACTGCTGGACAATTATCCCGCCGTCGATGAGAGACTTGAAGTCAGGGAACACCGCATCCCTGTACTGCGCAAGTCTGTCTATTCCTGGAATTTTTACTATCCTGAGGTTTTTCTTCGTTTTAAGTATATCAACAGCTGCTCCGTCATAATCCGGTGCCGCTATAACCTCAAGGTACTGTTTTGAAATAAGCTCAGCAGTCTCTTTGTCGCATACCCGGTTAAGCGCAACGCACCCGCGNNACAGCCCTGAAAGCCCGGTTAAAAGCATCAGCCATTGTAGAGCCGTATGCCACTCCGCAGGGATTATTATGTTTTACAATAACTGCCGCAGGCCTGTCCGTGAGATATTTAAGTATATTGAGGGAGTTATCTATATCCGTCAGATTAATCTTTCCGGGGTGCTTGCCGAACTGAACCATCATATCCTCGTCAATTCCGCTCACAAGGGGGTTTCCCGGCTTTATGAACTGACACCCTGCAAGGAGAANNTTCCCGTTAACGAGCTCATACATTGCAGCTTCCTGCTCCGGGTTTTCACCGTAACGGAGACCCCTCTCCACAAGAGTCCCTTCATCATTGATTTTCCAGATCCTCTTTTTATAGACCAGTTTCTGATCACCAAAGGTAATCGTCATCTCTTCAGGAAAATTATCATCAAGTACAGTCTGATATGCTTTTTTAATATCCTTCATTTTTTAACCCTTAAAATAATTATATGTTATTAAAATATATAATCTTACATTGCAGCACTTTAAGATTGAATTAGTATATTTAATTCCCGCGAAGGCGGGAATCT
>DINC01000177.1 GCA_002425885.1 Spirochaetia bacterium UBA5550
AAAACCAAGATATATTTTTTTTCCTCATTGGTCGTATATTATTCCGGAGAATATTTATAATAATTTTGAATGCGTTATTTTTCATATGACTGACGTACCTTTCGGCCGAGGTGGAAGTCCATTACAGAACTTAGTTTCTAGAGGAATATATAAAACAAAAATTTCTGCAATAAAATGTTCAAAGGATATAGACGCAGGTCCAGTTTATATAAAAAGAGATTTTTGTCTTTATGGTACTGCAGAAGAAATTTATATAAGAGCATCTAGTGTTATTGAAGAAATGATAGTTGAAATTATCAACAAAGAACCATTACCAGAAAAGCAGAGTGGGGAGGTTGTGCTTTTTAAAAGGAGAAGACCTGAAGAGAGTCATATTAACAAGCTGTCAGATCTTAGAGAGGTTTTTGATTATATTAGAATGCTTGATGCTGATGGTTATCCAAAAGCATTCATTGAAAATGAAAAATTAAAATTTGAATTTCAAAGAGCATCTTTTAAAGGTGATAAAATTATTGCTGATGTCATAATTACTAAGAAAGAAGGTAACGATGACTAAAAGAATATTAATAATTGCAGCGCATCCGGATGATGAGATTCTTGGTTGTGGCGGAACAGTTGCTAATTTGATAAAATTAGGTTATGAGGCATATACAGTTATACTTGGAGAAGGTAAAACATCACGGTGGAACAATGCTGGTATAATTGAATCGAATAATGAAATTGTTTCGCTAAGGGATGAAGCAATTAAGGCAAATTGTGCTTTAGGTATTAAGGATGTATTTTTTTTCAGTTTTCCCGATAATAGGTTTGATAGTGTAGATTTACTTGATATAATAAAAGAAATTGAAAATATAAAAAAAAGAATAAATCCGGATATAATTTTTACTCATCATTATGGTGATTTGAATATTGATCATCAGATAACATATAAAGCGGTTTTAACATCGACCCGTCCAATGAAGGGAGAGTCTGTGCAAAGTATATATACATTTGAAATCCCTTCCTCAACTGAATGGAATTCGTTTAATAGAGAAACAGTATTTGTGCCTAATATTTATTACAATATAAGTGATACTATTGATTTAAAAATTAAAGCATTATCTGAATATAAATCAGAAATGAATTTATACCCTCATCCACGCTCAGTGCAGCATGTTATGGAAATGTCTAAAGTAAATGGCATACGTGTTGGATTAGATTATTCAGAAAACTTTATGCTTGTTCGTTCAATAGTTGATGGAGGCATTTAATGATTAATATATCAGATAAAAAAATAGGGAAAAGTTGTAAACCATTCATTATTGCAGAAATGTCAGGCAATCATAATAAGTCTCTTGAACGGGCACTGGCAATTGTTGAGGCTGCAGCTGAAGCCGGGGTTCATGCGATAAAACTACAGACATACACCCCTGATACAATGACTATTGATAAGGATGATGGAGAATTCTTTATTAAAGATAAGAACAGCCTGTGGAATGGAACATCGCTATATAGATTATATCAGCAGGCGTATACACCGTGGGAATGGCATAAACCGATTTTTCAAAGATGCAATGAGCTTGGTTTGATAGGTTTCAGTACTCCTTTTGATTCAACAGCCGTGGATTTTCTTGAGGAGCTTAATGTCCCCTGTTATAAAATTGCATCATTTGAAAATATAGATTTGCCCCTTCTTAAAAAAGTGGCGTCAACCAAAAAACCTGTAATTATATCTACAGGAATGGCATCTATTGCTGAAATGGATGAAGCAGTCAGTACGTTAAAAAATAATGGCTGTAATGATATTGTGCTTCTGAAATGTACAAGTTCATACCCGGCGACTCCTGAAAATTCAAACATTCTGACTATCCCTCATATGAGGAATTTATTTAATTGCGAAGTTGGATTGTCCGACCATACTTTGGGAATTGGTGCGGCAATTGCCAGTGTTGCTCTCGGTGCAACGGTTATTGAAAAGCATTTTACATTGTCCAGGGCTGAAGGGGGGGTAGATTCTGTTTTTTCGATGGAACCTGAAGAGATGAGAAGCCTTGTGGTTGAATCCGAAAGAGCATGGCTGGCTCTTGGGAATATATCATATGGCGTTTCTGAAGCAGAAAAAGCATCTTTAATATTTAGAAGGTCTCTTTATATAACACGAGATCTAAAAAAAGATGAAGTTTTNNGATGCAGTCCATCAGACCTGGGATAGGATTAGCTCCAAAGTTTTATGATGTGGTTCTCGGAAAAAAAGTTAACAAAGTTGTTAGTAGAGGAACTCCTTTATACTGGGATTTAATTTTATAAAAAATTATTTTTATCATTCCAAGGTGAATAATCTAATTAACTTAATAATTTAATGGCATACAAATGAACAATGAAATAAAATATCTGGTCTTGGGACAGATTCCAGATGATGCTAAACCTGAAACACATATAGCTGCGGGGCAATGGTGTTTTCTTGGAAAAGAAAAATTATTTCCTGACTGGAGAAATAAGTATGTTATTATAGAGCATTCATTTGATGATTCTATGAAATATAGAATAGAAGATCTTTCCGCTGCTGGCTGGGGAATCCGTCAGATTCATAAACAATGGCGAGTAATAAAAAGCATACAACCGGACACACTGCCATTAAATGTATATGAATTAGTTCTTGGCAGATGGGCAATCATTACTGCCAATGTTATAAGAGACTGCCAGCTCAAGTTAGACAGGCTAATTCATAAATATGGTGATCAAGAATTGTA
>DINC01000027.1:0-3268 GCA_002425885.1 Spirochaetia bacterium UBA5550
TTCTTTCATGATCAGAATATCAAAAATAATATTAATACTATTACTTTGTGTTTCTCATACTGCCGTTTTTGCGGAAGAGAGAACTGTATCAGTTGATGAATGCATAGAAATCGCACTCCAGAATCATCCTGATTATCTTTTATCAATCGAAGATGATAAAAAAAGTATAGCAGATTATAAAATCGCAAGATCCAGTAAAAGCGTTATTATAAATGGAGAGATTAAAACAATTGAGACAGATAAAGATGACAGCAGCAATACCACAAATTATTCCATCCCCGGTCAGGATACAGATATAGGCCTTTTTGCCGGAATAACAATGTCATACAACCTCTACGATGCCAGAAAAGATATTATTGAAAACCAGGCGAGAACAAACATAGACATATCAAAGATTAAGAATTTTCAGGTTAAAAATAAAATTACTTTTGAAGTAAAAAACGCATACTACGGATATCTGCTATCAAAAAACACTCTTACAATCAGAGAAGAAATCTATAATAAATACCAAAGCAAAGCTAATCTTGCCCGCCAGCTTTTTGAGCAGGGCTCAAGACCTGTACTTGATGTAAGTAAAGCTGAAGTCGACCTGGCTGATGCGCAGCTCATGCTTGAAAAGGCAAAAAACAATGAACGAAAAACAAAACTAAGTTTATATTACGCTATGGGAACAGAGGAAACAGAGGGTTTAAATATAAACCCGGTTGAGATGGAAACAATACCTGATTTATCCTGTTCGCTTGCAAATCTTTATAAGCTTTCAGAAATATACAGCCCGGTACTAAGAATATCAAAACTTGAGAAAAAAATAGCCCGGCTTAAAGCCGAGGAGGAGGCTGGTGCTCATTATCCTAAAGTTGACCTTAATTTTGGAATAGGATATAAGCTCGAAAAACTTAAGGCTTTCGAGTCTTTCAATGAAAACTACGACACAAGCAATTGGAGTCCAGTCGTTTATGGATTAATTTCCGCTGCTATTCCAATCTACAGCGGAGGCAGGATATCAGCAAAAGTTGACTCAGCATTAAGTGATTATAATAAACTAATATATAAAGAAAAAGAAATTCTCATAGACACCAAAAATCAGATACGTGATAATTTTAAAAGTCTTGAAGAAATAAAAAAGCAGATGGAAATATCTGAACTTATCATTAAAAATGCGCAGAGACACCAGCTACTGGCCCAGAGAAGTTATGAAAATGGTGGCGGGTCACTCCTGGAATTACAGGATGCTGATTTAAGTGTAATTAAAGCCAGAATCGGTTACCTGGAATCGAAATATGCTTATTTTATAACACTTGCTAAATTAATAAACATTGTCGGAAGCGGAGAGAGTTCAATATGCAGAAGCCGGGATTAAAAATAATCTCAATTGCTGTAATTGCAGCATTAGTAATTATCATCATTTTTATATTTAAATCATGCGGCAAAAGCGGTGACAAAATTTTTATTTATGAAAAAGCTGCCGCCGGTGAGGTAAAAAAAACAATATCCGTAACGGGTGAACTCGATATTATGGATCCTGCAGTTATTCTCAGTAAAACTTCAGGGGTGATTGAGAATATATACACTGATTTCAACCAGAATGTTTCAAAAGGTCAACTGCTTATAAAGCTTGAGGGTTCAGCAATAGAACAGAAGATAATGAAAGCACAGGGAACCGTTGATACAGTTAAATTTGAAATAAAGTCAGCTGAACGTGAACTGGAAGGTAAAAAAAATCTTTATAAAGATAACCTCATTTCCAAAAAAGCGATGGAACAGGCGGAAATAGAATACAATTCTGTTTTNNATAAACAGGTTAAGATCGATTATGATGTAGCTTTACAGGAAAGAAATTTTACAAGAATTCATTCCCCAATAAGCGGTATCGTAATAGCAGTTTATGCTAAAAAGAATTCTCCGATAGGGATATCAACTCCTCTTATCCTTCTTGCACCAAGTCTTTCAAAAATGATACTCACAATTAGTATCGATGAATCAGATATCGGGAATATTAAGAAGGGGCAGCAGGTTATCTTTTCCGTGAGTGCTTTTCCTGATAAAAAGTTTAATGGTATAATAAATCAGGTCAGAATGAATCCGGTTAAATCAGGAGGTCTTGTAACCTACCAGGCTCTTGTAGTTTGTGAAAACAGTGAGCTGCTTCTTAAACCGGGTATGACTGCAACTGCAACAGTAGTTATAGATCAGAAAGCCAATGTGCTGCGAGTTTTGAACCAGGCTTTCCTTATCTCTCCTGAAAATGACAGTGATTCTGAAAACGGGAAAAAGTATATATGGAAAAAAACCGGTATAGGCACAGGAAAATCCTACAAAAAAACTGAAGTAAAAACAGGTCTTGCAGGCGATATGCATACAGAGATAGTTGACGGGATTAAACCGGGAGACGAAGTAATGATTAAAATCCAGGAATCCAAATAACTGAACATTCTGTTTAGCAGCAGGTATAATGAAAAAAAGAATAATTGAAATAAAGGAACTGGAAAAAATATATCACCTCAGTGAAGAGGTAAGTGTAAAGGCACTCAAAGGTGTTTCATTCAACTTTAACGAGGGTGAATTTGTTTCTATTATGGGGGCCTCAGGATCCGGGAAGTCTACTTTTATGAATATTCTCGGTTTCCTTGACACTCCGACAACGGGATCATATATACTTGACGGTATTGACGGCTCCACTCTTAACAGTGACCAGAAGGCCGAGATCAGAAACAGAAAAATAGGATTTGTTTTCCAGGGTTTCAATCTTCTTTCGCGAACATCTGCAATAGAAAATGTTGAACTCCCTTTAATGTATAAAGGGGGTATTCCTTTAAACGAGATGAGCAGAAAATCCAGGGAGCTGCTCGATCTGGTTGGCCTCTCCGGGCGTTATATGCATCATCCCAATAAACTTTCCGGAGGAGAACAACAAAGGGTTGCCATAGCAAGAGCGCTCGTTAATGATCCCGCAATCCTCCTCGCGGATGAACCGACAGGTAATCTCGATTCAAAAAACACCGAGGAAATCATGAAGCTATTCACAAATCTGAATAAAGAACTCGGAATTTCAATAGTTATGGTTACACATGAACCGGATGTTGCAGCATATAGCGATAGAATAGTTATGTTTAAAGACGGTCTAATTATTAATGATTCACCTGTAATTAAGTCAAAAAACAAAACTAAGGTTGTCAAAAAAAAGTTATAGCCCGCCTCACTCACCAAACCGCCCGTTATGCGAAAATATTATTAATATCCCGAAAGCATTTTTAAAAAAATTATGTCT
>DINC01000027.1:3316-3453 GCA_002425885.1 Spirochaetia bacterium UBA5550
CCAAAATGTAAACATTATCTACTTCACGTCACACCTGGTAAAAATAGACATGTTTGGGGAATAAATTTCATAGCAGGAGAACTCCGGTGAAAGATGTTGCAGCTATTAAAAGATTTAAAAAATTTCTCCAGGTGGAA
>DINC01000128.1:0-4493 GCA_002425885.1 Spirochaetia bacterium UBA5550
TGTAAAATTAATAATCCTTTTATTTTTTAAGCCCTCCTCTTTAAATGTGCATTAATATACAAATAATGATATACCAGCCGCATAATATTTAATTGACAACCCCCCTCTGCCGCATTATCCTTATAATTGTATTTTTTATAAAAATTTAAGTCACAAAAAAAGAGAAACAGATGAATACTGCCGATACGATATAATAATTTTATTATATCTCTCAAGTCTAATCCATCTAAGCTTCTCCTCTGCTTTCTCTATGCCTCAGTGACATTTTTTTATCAGCAGCAATTATTCAGGAGGACTCCATGCCCGCAGAAAATATGAGCACAAGGGAAGTTGCAGATTACCTTGGAATAAATGAAAAGCAGGTCTATGCTCTCATCAAGGCAAAGAGTATTCCATGCACACGTGTCACAGGGAAATGGGTCTTCCCGAAAAGGCTCATTGACAGATGGATTACAACAAGCGCGCTTAAAGAGGGACCGGTTATTGATGAGTCTGCAAGAAGCGCCTCTGAAGATCTCTTCGCAGCCGGGAGTAATGACCCTGTTTTGGACATAATGATTAATCACATGAAAAACGGTGATCCCGGGACACACATCTTTTCCTCTGTCACCGGGAGTACAGAGGGACTCCGCCTTTTAGGCACAGGTTTAACGGACATCGCATGGTGCCATCTTGCAAACCCGGTTACAGGGGAATATGACCTGGATATGCTCACTAATCTCATACCGCATAAAAAGATTGCCATAGTTCATCTCTTCCAGAGAGAACTGGGATTTCTCCTCCCCCCTGACTCAAAAGAAAAAAGCATGAGCTTTTCAATTATTGCAGATAAAGGCCTTCGTTTCGTAAACAGGCAGTCCGGCTCCGGAACAAGAGTTGTAACTGACAAAATTCTTACGGAGGAGAAGATAAACAGGGAATCTATTAATGGATACATCTCTGAAGTGAACACTCACCTTGAAGTGGGCCTTATGATAATCAGCGGGGAGTGCCATACCGGAATTGCAACAAGCGCTATTGCAAAAATACTGGGGCTTAAATTCATTCCGCTTATAAAAGAAAATTTTGACATGGTTGTTCTTCAGGAGACTTTTTTCAGGGATGAAGTGCAGAACTTTATTGAAACACTGAGCTCTGATTCTTTCAGAAAGATGATATCACACCTGGGGAATTACGATTTCAGCAGATCGGGTAAAATTATTTTTTCAACACCATGACCTGTTGTAAATCAGTTAATTCAATTATAACAAAGTATCCGTAACAGGATCTGACTATAAATTGCCATTAAAAACTTCTTGAACATAACCATATTTTTCAATATCATTAAAATACTGACGGCGGTATAATATATGAAATTTATAAAAATCAGATGCAGAAGATGCGGATACGAACTTACAATACCTGAAACAACAACGTCAGTTATATGCGGCTCCTGCGGGGAGATAAACCGTTTCAGCAGATTAACCTCTCTGCTGAGAAAACAGAGAGATCTCCCCCTTGAAGCGAAATGGGAAGATAAAACTCCCGCAATGCCTCCATCATCAGGAAAAAGCATGGAGAGAAGAAACCAGGCACCATTGGGGATCCCTGATTTTCAATCTCCAGATCAGGGGAGAGAAGAAAATATTCCCCTGCCCGGAGAAGACGAGGAGATCCCTGAACAGGGGAGCGCCACAAAAATAATGACTTTGATATTCATCATTACACCTTTTATTGCTATAGCTGTTGAACACTTTAAACTCCCTTCTTACTTTGCGATAATCGCCATTGCAGCAGTAATCTTTCTTATATTTCTTCTTAAAAAAAGGTCTTGATAATAAAGATACAGCACACTAAACAGGTAATTAGCGTTTTATAATTATCTGAAAAAACTGATGAAAGATATATTCGGCCCTGAAGGGTACCTTGACCTCGAACTCCCGGAATATGAATTCAGGGAGAGCCAGCTTGACATGGCCCGTTTCATTCAGGAACGCCTTGCTGATTCCGAAAATGGTATAATTGAAGCAGGCACCGGCACAGGAAAAACCATGGCATACCTTATCCCTGCCATAAGCCATGCTCTTGAAAGCGGTAAAAGAGTCGCTGTGTCTACCGAAACCCGCGCACTGCAGAGACAGCTCACAGATAAGGATATTCCTGTTGCCCAGACTATCTTCCGCAAGTATTTAGGATCAGACTTCAAGTTTTCAATTTGCTTAGGGAGCGGAAACTACCCCTGCCGCAGACGATTTGAACGATTTTTGAAAAGAGGTGATTTTGAAAAAGGGGACCTCGAATACCTCAACCGCGTAAGCGCTCTTTTCAGGGAGAAAAAAATATTCACATCGCACGAGGCTGATGTCCCTTCATACTTATGGGGGGAGATCTGCCGTGACTCGGAACTCTGCGATCAGCAGAGGTGCCCTGTATCATCTATCTGCCCGTTCCAGGCTGCACGGCGCGAGTGGTCATCTTCTGATCTGCTGGTGATGAACCATTACCTCTTCTTCTCCAACATCGCTTCAGGAAAAACATATCTCCCTGTAACAGAAACAGTGATCTTTGATGAAGCTCACTCTGTTGAAAATATTGCTTCACGGCAGCTCGGTTTTTCAATTGATTATGATCTGCTTCTATCGCTGCTTCAGCGGTTTCATCACCGCGGCAAGTGGGGGATTATAAACTCATTTTCCAGCGGTGAAACACGGGAGGAGGCAATTAACTCCATTGAGCTCATTGCCAGAGAGGCGAATATATTCTTCGAAAATGTCCGTTCAATATTCAATGAAGGTGAAACAGTCAGAAGGATTAAAAAAGAACTTAACCTCGGTGAAAAGCTAATACTCCAGATGGAGAAGTTTTTGTCAATTCTTGAAAAATGCGAAAAGGACTGCGAGGATGAGGACTTCCGCATGGAATTTGAGCCAGCCCGGTCGCGTGTTAAGGGCTACTTCGAATCCCTTAAATCATTCCTTGCCCTGAGCCTTCCGGGCTATGTTTACTGGATCGAACGTACTGAGCGCGATCTCCTTGGAAACGTTTCTCTTACAGCACGTCCAATCAGCATAGACAGTATAATGCGGTTTGAGGTCTTTGCTTTTTATGAATCTTCACTCTTTGTATCTGCGACTCTCTCTGTAAAAAATGATTTTTCATTCTTTATTAACACAGTGGGTTTTGAACGCGGAACCGGTATTGTGCTTAAATCACCCTTTAATTATAAAGAGCAGATGGTAATTTATCTCGGAGCAGATCTCCCCTCACCGGAGGAACCCCGTTTCACAAAAGAGGCTGCAAAAGCTTCGGCAGAAATAATTAAAATCCTTGGAGGAAACTGCCTTCTCCTTTTCACATCATACAGCATGCTTAAAAGCATGAAAAATTTACTCGAAGATCTTATTGATAATAAAATCTATTCCCAGGACGAGATGAGCGCGTCAAAGGCTCTTCACTCATATATGCGCCACCCGGGAGCAGTGCTTATGGGGACTCACTCCTTCTGGCAGGGGATCGACCTTCCGGGAGACCTGCTTAAAGGCGTAATCATCGCACGCCTCCCCTTTGCAGTACCTGACACTCCGATCATGGAAGCGAAGGTTGAAAAAATTAAAAGCGAAGGTAAAAATCCTTTCGTCTACCTGCAGATCCCTGATGCCGTACTCAAGATGAAACAGGGTGCCGGAAGACTTATCCGCCGCGGAACTGATAAAGGTGTTGTTGCTGTACTTGATTCAAGGATAAAAACAAAGGGCTATGGTGTCACCTTCGATTCATCTCTACCTGAATGCTCACGCGCATTGACATTGAAAGAACTCACTGAAAATTATAAAAAAATTTTAAAAGCCAGGGAAAACTGAAATGTAAGCTTGAATTTTTAGCCCGTACGGGTTGATTGACTTGCATGTATTATTTAAGGCCGGAATGGTCTGCGACATAATATCTGTTATTGAGGCGTATTTTTCTAACTGATTGGCGCCAGGTCAGTCAGAAAGGTTTACTTGCTCCCCATCTGCATCTTTTTCATTTTGCTTTTAAGAAGATTGATTTCAAGCATCAGGTTGCCATATGTTGTATGCATCCCTTTGCTCTTGGCCTGCATAGCTTCCTCTTCTTTTCTCTTCAAAGAAACCTGCAGTCTATCCAATGTTTCTTTTGCACTAACTTTTGCGTTCATGAAAAACCTCCGTATATTCAAAGCATTTTAATAATCCTCAATAATCCGTTTAAAGATCACCTTAAAATCATTAAAAGTCTCAATGCTCTTTTACAGTATAAGAAATCGGCTGANNCAAAAATAAAAATGAAAAAAAGCCCATTTTTTTACAGTTATTCTTTCATATTCAGCCCACAGGGGCTTATTCAGTTATGTCGTATTATCAGCGGAATATGCGGTTGGCCCACTGGATGAACCCGCTCAGTGTGAAAACATCAATTTTTTGGGACGATTTGATTAACATTAAACTTTCTGTAACTCATAATTTCAAATGTCTTTTTTAACTATATTTCCATCT
>DINC01000128.1:4525-5691 GCA_002425885.1 Spirochaetia bacterium UBA5550
CTATAATCAATTTTAATGTTTAACCTTTCTAATTGATCAAACACATATAAACTGTATTCATCTTCAAATTCTTGAGCATATTCAAGAATCGTTGTATCCCACCACCTGTTTATAGCTTTCTCTATTATTTGAAATGTAAAATTTAAAGTAATATCAGATAATGAAATCTCTGGTACAGCAAAATGAATTATTTGATTACGAACTTTACCAAATTCGTTATATAAAGAAATAGGTTCAATCTTATAACCTGTTGTAGCCCAAAGTCGTTCTGGTAATTCTGAATACATGATTGTCTGACCATGTTCAATTAAATCTTCAAACCTTAGATTACCANNTCCTTTATGTTCCCTTCTTTTGGAATCTTTGAAAAAATTAAAAGTGGATGTTCTTCCACAATCTTCGACTTAATGAGAATTTCAAAACCATTAGCCACATGAACTAAACCCATTGCATGTGAGTAAGGACTTCCAATTTCTGAAAATGTAGCATTAACAATACCTTTACCAACCATGTTTAATCCAAAATCTCTCATCTGAGCAGCCATTCTATATTTATCCTTTATTGCCAGATGATTATTAGCCCCATTTAAACCATGAAAAAAACCTAAAGAATATGCTTCAATAGCACTTCTATGTCGCCTATCTCCTTTTTGACTTTCTTCAAGACTGCTTATGAATTTTTTTAAATCAAAATTTAACGTCTTTTGTTTGCCATTTTCCAGTCCTTTTTCATAAGCGCATGAAGCACATTTATGTCGTTCAAAACTTCCTTGGCTAATTGGAAGATCTCTTACAATTATATCTGTATCTTTATGATCTCGATTACATGCCATATTTCATTCCTCTATTTGATTCAATATCCAGTTTACCCATCCCACTACAGTCGAAGCACGTCTGAAATAAGTTTTACTGGAATTAACATTAAACACTCCAGATTGNNAGACTTAGTGTCCTATTAAAAACTGAAAAAGAAAGAATAAGTTTTATAAATTCAACCTGTCTATCTACAATTGGTATACTGAATAAGCGCTGACCATTTTTTGACAAAAAACATGTTTTCTGGTTTGTCATCCTGCCAGTTTCAATTAAGCCTAAATACTTTCCAGCATTCAAATAATAATCGGTCTGGCGTTCTTCAAAATCATAATTCTCAGTAATTTCATCTTT
>DINC01000128.1:5769-5905 GCA_002425885.1 Spirochaetia bacterium UBA5550
CTTTGTTTTAATAATTCACAAAGATTTATAATCCGTTCAAAACTGTCTGCCTGTGGGAATGGTATTTGAGGCTCAAGAAAAACCTGAGTCTCATATAGTATTTTCTGAATAATTTCAATATTGATTACAGAATTAT
>DINC01000059.1:0-292 GCA_002425885.1 Spirochaetia bacterium UBA5550
TCATGATCTAAGACATGTATACGCACAATCTTTAAGAGATATGGGTATATCTCTACAGGATATTGCTGCATATTGTGGGCATAGTTCTGTTTCTGTGACTGAGAAATTCTACGCTCAGGCAGGCGGTAAAGACGCTAAAGAGAAGGTTGAAAAACTTGCTGAGGTTATTCCAATCAAAAAGTTTAAGGCTTCTTAGATCGTTGGAAAATCGTTGGAAGTAGGGTGTATCGTTTATGGTTGTTATGTGATAAAAAATAAGCCCTGATAAAATCAGGGCTTATGAGCCAACAAC
>DINC01000059.1:350-1055 GCA_002425885.1 Spirochaetia bacterium UBA5550
ATTACGAGTGAGCTGCTCTACCGACTGAGCTATGTTGGCAGGATTTTTATTCTCTATTACCGGGGGTATGCCCTGTCAAGAAAAATGTAAAACCATGCAAAATAAACACCTGTGTTATAGAATTGTTTCAATGTTTCCACCGGAGGGCTTCTTGTAGAAGGCAAATCCGCCTCTGCCATGATTTACATCTTTCCACTGTGTTGAATCAAGATCTATCTTAACAATAGAGGATTTGCTCATGTCAATTTTCCTGCCGTGATCAACCAGTGAAGTCGCAAGGTCGCTCAGCACCGGGTTGTGCCCTACGATCATCAGTGACAGAATATGTTCGGATATTTTATGAATCAGCGGAAAGAGTTCATCTCCGATCTTCGCATCATAAATTAAATCATCTATTTCTATTTTGTTAACCGGGTATGATATTTTTTCTGCGATTGTTTCAGCAGTAATCATGGCGCGCGGGGCTCCGCTGCTTATGATAAGGTCAATCACTACACCTTCGGTTTTCAGGTAATCGGCCATGAGAGTTGTCTGTGCAATACCTTCATCCGTAAGTTCTCTGTTATAGTCTGAATCCTCAACCGGTTTGGCGTCTCCGTGCCTGAAAAGGTATAATGTCTTCATACTGAGCCTCCGCAATCTTTTAAAGATAGTATTTTATATGCTTTGCGGCAAATATAAAGGGGGCTGACTAAAAAGTCATTC
>DINC01000059.1:1062-3147 GCA_002425885.1 Spirochaetia bacterium UBA5550
CTATACAGAATACATTCTTTTTGGACAGCCCCTTTAGGGTGGCAGCCTTATTCACATGCCTTGCAGGCATGTGTATCAATCATCTTCATGAAAATTATCTGCGATATAATCGAACCGATTAAAGCCAGAAACATATCAGACTGGGCATCCCATATGTAGCCCTGAAGCCCCAGAAATTCGATTGAGCCGTCTCCGTAAAAAATTGCGGTCCACCATTCAATGATCTCATATGACGCACTTATAGCAAGAGCTATTGAAGATACAATAAAGAAGAGCCACTTCCCTGTGCGGAGGGGTGAAGTGCGGATAAGAATTTCCCGTATCACCATGGCAGGTATAAACCCCTGCGCTAAATGTCCCAGTTTATCGTAGTTGTTTCGTGAAAGATCAAAAGCATCTTTGAACCAGTCGAAGAGCGGTACCCTGGCATAAGTGTAGTGAGCTCCTATAAAAAGGATAATGCAGTGAACAAGGATAAACCAGTAGGTTATCTCAGCGAATCTGAATTTTTTATATGTATAAGCAAGAGCCGCGAATGCGGCAAGAGCAGGGAGCGCTTCCATAAACCATGTGGCCATATCATAAGGTTTTATCACTGACCATATCATCACAGCTGTGAATATTATAATTTGAATTACTCTTGTGTTCTTATCTTTCATATTAACCCCGGACTTTTAAGTAAAGAAGATGATACATCCGGTTTGAGTCAAGATTTTTTATATACATAAAAAAGTTATTATTTTTTAATGGCCATGTATAATAATTTAAGGAGTTTTAATGCAGAACACCTCCGATCTTTACCGCGAACTTCAGCTTCATCTTGATAAATATCCGGTCGGATATCCGGCAACGGCATCCGGTATTGAGTTGAATATACTCAAATATTTTTTCACAGAGGAGGAGGCCCGGATATCTTTATGCCTGAGTCTCACCTGTTCATCTCCCTGGCGCATTGCGTGGAGGTACAGGAGAAAATATGGTATTTCATACAGCAGGGAGGAGCTTGTGGAAAAACTTGACGCACTCTTTATGAAGGGGTGCATCAGAAGGTCCGACAGGGCTCCGTACAAATACGGCAGCGCAATGCTTGCCCTCGGCATGTTCGAGTTCCAGGTTGATGGCCTTACTGCGGAGCTTATGGAGATGCTCCACTCTTATTACGATGAAGCATTTATGGATGAGTTTTTCCGTGCATCAATTCCTCAGCTCCGCACCTCTCCTCACATGAAAGCTGTTGTGCCGGAGCACCGGATTGATACTTATGACAATATGCGTGAATTTATACGTAACACAAAACAGATTATCCATGTGGCAAACTGTGTATGCAAACAGGGTGAGGCAATTCTGGGTAATCCGTGCAAGGTTACAGATGATATCGAGATATGCATTCAGTTCGGTGAAGGGGGGTATCTCGACAGGGGGAGGAGCAGACTCATTTCAAAGGATGAGGCGCTTGCAATACTTGATAAAGCTGAAGACAGGGGACTTGTTATTCAGCCTGCGAATTCTCTTCAGCCTATCTGTATCTGTCTCTGCTGCGGGTGCTGCTGCGGAGTTCTCACAAGCGCTAAAAAGTTTGAAAAACCTGCTGAACTTTTCGCGACAAATTACATAATTCAGATTGATGAAGAGACCTGCACAGGGTGCGGGCTATGTGTGAAGCGATGCCCCATGGATGCTCTTACACGTGTAGAGGGGAGGATAATCATAAATAAAGACCGCTGTATCGGCTGCGGTGTTTGCGCTGTGAAATGTCCCCAAAAGTCTGCTCAATTGATCAGAAGGTCTAAGAAAAGGAAACCCCCGATTAATACAGAACATCTCTATCTCTCCATACTTATGAGAAAATCGGGCAGGATGAAAATGATTGCAAATTTACTGAAACTTGCTGCGGGAATGAGGCTGTAGGGCTATTTTTATTGTTAAATAAAAAAAATATCAAACTTGTTGCATATAATTTTTTCCGTTTTCTTTTATCCGGTATTTTTTAACCCAGAAAAAAACCGGATAATTGCATGATTATTTAAGAAGTGCTTATTATTTTCTTTTTCAATCCGTTCAAGCCCGGGCTTTAATCCAATATAT
>DINC01000059.1:3153-3949 GCA_002425885.1 Spirochaetia bacterium UBA5550
AATTAAAACTGTACCTGCTGTGTACTTTATTGTAAAAAATAAACTTTTAGAGCAATGTGTACAAAAACCGTCCGTATGTTATTCTTTTAAACAAAAGACTTGACACTTCAATCTTTTAAGAAAATAGATGTATTATATAAATTTGCCGGTTTTTACGGCCATATCGGTTCTGATTTTAAAAATAGCCTTGCGAAACTTTGTAAACGGGATATCCGGCCCTGAATGTCAGCCATTCTTCGGGTTAAGCATTCATCTCGGGAAATCTTCTGTTTGCTAAATAATAAAAAAAAGGGGGCAAATATGCTTAATCCTATAGTTGACACAAGGGATGTAAAATTTGTCTTATTCGAACTTCTCGAAGCTGACAAACTGACGAAATTTGAGTGCTACCAGGATTTCGATCACGACACATTTGAAGCTACAATCGATCTCGCTGAACAGATCTCTGTTGATGTAATCTATCCGACAGCAGAAGATGGAGACAAAAATCCTGCGAAATGGGATCCTCAGTCAAAGGCTGTAACATTACCACCTTCTTTTAAAGGTGCACTTGATGCTTATTTCGAAGCAGGTTTCGGATCAATCTATGACAATCCGCATATCGGCGGTATGGGAATGCCTTTTGCTGTTGCAATGGGTTCAATGGAATTCATAACAGCTGCAAACTACTCACTCTTCATGTATCCCGGTCTTTCTCACGGTGCAATGGAACTTGTAGAAGAATACGGCACACCTGAGCAGTGGAAACTTTACGGCGAAAAAATCCTCACAGGTGAGTGGGGCGGAACTATGTGTC
>DINC01000059.1:4051-5761 GCA_002425885.1 Spirochaetia bacterium UBA5550
CCGGTTCTCGCAAGGATCGAAGGTGACCCGAAAGGAACAAAAGGTATCTCTATCTTCATAGTTCCTAAATATCTTGTAAATCCTGACGGATCAATCGGCGCATTTAATGATGTAACATGCCCCGGTATCGAACATAAAATGGGTATTCACGGACAGGCAACATCACAGCTCGCATTCGGCGACAATGGAAATTGCGTGGGTTACCTCCTCGGTGAAGAGCGCCAGGGTATGAAGATCATGTTCAAAATGATGAACCTTGCGCGTATGGGTACAGCTCTCATGGGCCAGGCAAACGCATCTGCAGCTTACATGCATGCTATCACTTATACAAAAAACAGAGTACAGGGAGCTGATGTTACACAGATGCTCAATCCTGATGCACAGGGCGTAACAATCGTTAATCACCCTGACGTAAAAAGGATGCTCCTCTGGATGAAATCTCACCTCGAAGGTCAGAGAGCTCTTATCTATTTTATGTACAACCAGTTCGACATCATCAGAGGTTCTGCAAGTGATGATGACAAAAAAGAAGCAAATGCTCTGGTGGAAATACTTACTCCTATATGTAAAGCTGGATGTACAGACAAAGGTGTTGAAATTACTTCAACAGCTATGCAGTGCTACGGCGGATACGGCTACTGCCGTGACTATCCGATAGTTCGCTACATGAGCGATGCTAAAATCCTTGCTATATGGGAAGGAACAAACGGTATCCAGGCTATGGACCTCATGATGAGAAAAATCCTCATGAACAAAGAGCAGAAGAATTATGTTGCTCTCAGAAAGAGAATGGATGCAACTGTTGCTAAAGCTAAAGGGATCGTTGATGATAAATATCTCGGCCTCTTCAATGATGCATTAAAAGAACTCGATGAACTTATTGAATTCTTCAAAGGCCTTATGGCTACAGGAAAATTCCTCAACATATTTGCTCACGCAACTCCTTTCCTTGATGCAATGTATCAGGTTTGTATTGCATGGATGCATGTATGGATGCTTACAATCGCACAGCCGAAAATGCAGGCCATTGTTGGCGACGCTAAAGGCGCAGACAGGGACAAAATCCTTACTGATAATGATGAAGCAGCATTTTATGCAGGAAAAGTTCTTTCTTCACAGTTCTATCTTGGAACAGAACTTCCTAAATTCGGCGGAAGAGTTAAAGCAATTACTTTCAACGAAGCTGCAGCAATCAAAGCTACACCATCAGTATTCACAGGCGCGCTTGCTGAGTAATAAACAGTTTAAATCATATATAATTAAGGCCGTCCATTATGGGCGGCCTTTTTTTTGCTGTTGTTTGAATGTTGAGAAATGTAATCTCTTTCTCAGGATAAAAATATCTTTTCAGGCTCTGCCTGTAAAAATTATTTAAATATAGTATGACGCACAGCAAGAACTGCCACGGCTATAAGATTTACAAGGATTACACCTATCATGAAAATCCCCCCTGCAACGGAATTCCTCATAAAAGACCATATTTTAAGATCATAAGTCAGTACCATGGTAACCCAGAATATATTGATAAAGAATATACCTGAGGCTGTAACAGCAGGCCCTTTGTTCCAGTAGCGGTTTACAATAATAAGAGCTATGCCTGTTGCCAGTACAAGAAATTGAACAATAATAGCAGCGGAACTGCCGGGTTCTGATGTTTTCATCTGATTCACCTTTATAGATTCAGTTTAATAAATTTGTAGTTTTCTGTAA
>DINC01000062.1 GCA_002425885.1 Spirochaetia bacterium UBA5550
TAAAAATAACCGGAAACACATGATCCATCATATAGTTAAAAAGATCATCTATCAATTTTTTTATATTGGCAATTATATCAGCATCATTATCATGTTCAGCAGTATCACTTACCATTTTCCAGAGATATGCTTCAGCTCCGAAAGCCCTGCAGGACTGAAGAAAACCGGCACCCTCCATATCAATAATATCAGCATATTGCCCAACTGTCTCTCTGTCTTCAGGAGTAATTACAGGCCTGTCAAGTGTGGCAAGAGAAGCATTTTTAAAACCGGGAAATACATCCGGTTTCATTAGCCTTATCTCTTTATTAATAAGCTTGGGCCTGTCATAATCTGCCACTTGCGAGATATGCAGAATATCACCTGTCTTAAAACCGGTACGGAGCCCTCCGGCAGCGCCGGTATTTATTAAACGATGTGAACCGTATTCACGAATAAGAATTGAAGCAGCAAGAGCTGAATAAACTTTTCCTATACCGGATATTATCAGTTCAAAACTGTCAGATGAATAAACAGGAAAAGGTTTTACAGCAGTTTTTTCCAGAGCAAGCCCTTTTATAAAAGGTGAAGCCTCAAGCATTGTAGCCATAACAATACCGGTTTTTTTATTCGTCATATAATCCCTTTCTCTGAAGCAAGAGTTTCAAGTACACGGACAGCTTCAAGGCCTTCATTTCCCAGATCAACAGAATAATTATTAACATATAATTTAATGTGTTGACGTATTACATCATCATTCATCTCGGCAGCATGCTGTCTTATAAAATTGTGTGAATCATCAGGATGCAGAAATGCATACTGAACAGATTCTCTTATAATTTTTTCAACAGAAATTTTAAGTTCTTCTCCAAGAGATTTTTTTATTGCAATACATCCAAGAGGGATAGGCATACCGGTTTTCTTTTCCCACCATTCTCCGAGATCAACAACCTGACTCAAACCATACCCGCTGTAGACAAATCTCCCTTCATGAATAATAACACCAGCGTCAAATTCGCCTGAAGCAACACCGGGCATAATATTATCGAATCTTGTATAAACCAGATTTGATACACCCGGAATATATATCTTAAGTAAAAGAGCGGCAGTTGTAAGCTCTCCGGGAACAGCAATACAGGAGTTATGATTTACAGTACCGGTTTTACTCACAAGCAGAGGACCGCATCCGAAACCGAGAGCTGCACCGGATCTTAGAAGCTCATATTTTTCTTTTAATTTAAGCCATGCATGAAAAGATAATTTAGTAACATCAGCAAACCCCTCTAATGCAGATCTGTTCAACTCTTCAACATCAGTTATATGTGTCTCAAACGAAAGACCCTCTGTATCAACAAGCGAATGTGTCATCGCGTGAAAAATAAAAGTATCGTTGGGGCAGGGTGAGAATCCAAGTTTTAATGTTTTCATGATTGCATAGTCATTTAAAAAAGTCTCTCCCGGTCAATGAAAAAAAACTGAATTCCACTGTTAAAATTCAAAGCTTTTTCCTGATGAAAAATTTGACTGAGGGAGCCCGTTATATTAAATATAATTAACAAGAATATCAAGGAGGTTTTAAATGGCTTACAGGATCAAAGCTGATGATTGTACTGCCTGCGGCGCATGCGAAGCAGTTTGCCCTGTTTCATGTATATCTGAAGAAAAAGATGGTAAAAGAAAGATAAACGAAGATGAATGTATAAGCTGCGGCTCATGCGCTTCTGAATGCCCAGTACAATGCATTACTGAAGTATAATTTTAAAGGGGCTGCTGAATCAGGCGGCTCCATATTTCTATTCTTTTTTGTATTATCAGAAAATGTCTGTTCTGAACATATACCCGGTACTAAAATAATAATTCACCAGGCAGAGTCTGTCATTATCGCCATTGACTTTAAGTAAATCAGTGAAATAATACTCAGTCATTATACCCATAAAAAAATCACTCTGCTCAGTTACCATAAATCTCAGGATCACGCCGCCTGATGCAGCGACCTGACTTGAATTTGTAAACCGCATAGCATTATCACTGGTCATCCCTGACGGAAGAACAGCACCGGTAGACATCTCTGAGGAATAAATATATGTATATGTAATCCCGGCATGAAGATCCAGTGAAGATGACGGACCCTTAACTGTAGCTATCAAATGAAACGGGGCTGATATTCCTTTAAACTTCCACGTAACATCATAATCAAGACCTGTGGATTCCTCAGTCATAGATAAATCGACTTTAAAATACCTGTATTCCACGCCGGTTCCGGCTGCGAGATACTTAGCAAGGCGCTTCTGAAGAGTAATACCCCCTCCGATAATATATCCCGGGTCGAAATCATCTTTTGGTTCACTTGAATCAATAGTGTTTGTTCCGAACAAACCAGTTATACCGATACTTATACCGGGTCCGTTATTATTTTTATCTTGAGCGAAAACTGATACCGGCGCAGATAAAAAGAGAATAAGTATCAATACTGCGTTAAATTTTTTCATTTCTGTCAGCCCTGGGGCTCTCCATCCATAATACAGGTTCCATTGAACACAGCGCCGCTTTCCATAACTATTTCAGGCGCAACTATATCAGCACTGGTTTTACTTTTCTTATAAAGCTCAATTTTTTTAGCAGCCTTAACTTTGCCGTTTATATTTACGCTGACTGATACAATTGAAGCATTGATTTCAGCACTTGTATTCGATTCACGGCCGATAATCAGATGTCCGTCAGAGACAATTTTACCTTCAAATTTTCCCTTGATTTTAAGTGAATTCTTAAATTTTAATGTACCCTTGAATTCGATATCTTCAGCAATAACTGTATCTATCTTG
>DINC01000060.1 GCA_002425885.1 Spirochaetia bacterium UBA5550
TTTTGGGAATTTTTATCGGATTTTATCAGGAGGTGCATATTGAAAGGTGAAATAGAAATAAAAGTAAGGGGTTATCATCTCGATATTTATGCTCATGTGAATAATGCGAGATATGTGGAATTTCTTGAAGAGGCAAGGTGGGCTCTTTTTGACGATTCAGAAGTGGGCAGGGATATGATTTCAAGAGGTTTTGCCTTCACTGTGGTGAATATCAATGTCAGTTATCTCAGTGAAGCACGTGTTAATGATGTCCTGGTTATTGTTACAGATTTGAAGAAAATCGGTAATAAAAGCATAACACTCTCCCAGAAAATCTTTTGTAAAGCGGATATGAAACAGGTTGTGGATGCTGAAGTAACATTCGTGCTTGTGAACATGAAAACAGGTAAAGCTGCTGTAATTGATGAGGAGATAAAAAGTATAATCTCACAGGGTTGATTTCAGTGAAGGGATGATTTATTATTAATAGTATGGGGCAGAAGTAAGGATTGAATTGTAAAACTTTTTCTTGACTCCTGTTTACTTTTGTGGTTTAATTGATCTATACTCTCGAATTTATCATGAGGTGATCACTTGAAAAAAGTACTGGCAATAATACTATTTTTATTCATAACAACAGCAAATTCATTCGCTGCTATTTTCGTGGATGCCTTCGGGGCAAATGTTGATGCCGGTGATATGGAAAACCAGATCGGATTCGGTTTGGGACTCGGATTTGATATAAATTCAGATTTGAATTTTATTTTCAGAACTGCAATGACCTCTGTCACTGAGGACAAGGATGAAACCACTGAGACTGATTATGAGCATTTCACAGCCCTTGCGGGTATTGAATATGTACCTCAGATCCCGGCATTAAGAAATCTTAGAATGAGCTGGAAAAATTCGTTCCTCATAGGGATGTCCAATTCCGAGGCATCTATGGAACAGGTTAAGGATGGAGATGTTTCTGATATGGGGGTAGCATGCTCTTTCTGGACAGGACTCCAGTTTGATATGACCCAGGTTATATCCCCCTTTATTGATTTAGGATATCATTCATCTTTTTATCAGAATAAACTGGAAGATGATTCAATACGGGGCTACCAGGTTGCTTTAGGAATAAGGTTCTATTTAACCGGGAGCAGGGATTATGCAGGTGATTATCAATGAGCAAAAAAACAGCTTTTTATACTTGTCGGATGTTAGCTCAGGTGGTTGCCTGAGCTTTTCTGTCTTATAATTTGACATTTGTCCGAAAATCAGTAAATTTAATATAGATAAAGAGATCAGGTCGTAAAAATGAAATCAGGTTTAAACATAAACATAAAACAGACTCAGAAACTTGTAATGACACAGTCTCTGAGGCAGTCTATTGAAATGCTTCAGATGTCCACCATCGAACTCTCGGAACTTATATCCCAGGAATTTCTGGAAAATCCCATGCTTGAGGATGTCTCAGCCCCCCGCTCTGAAGATTACCTTGAGGATATGGTAAACAGAAATCTCAGCGGAGACGAGTCTGGCAATAACTCAACCCCTGAAGGGGATGTCCCTGAAAACAGCTATGATGCTGATATTACAAAGAATTATGATGAGGATGATAAAAACAGACTTTTCCTGGAAAATGCTGTAACTACAAGAGAGAGCCTCATGGACCACCTCCTGTGGCAGGCCAGGATGACAGCGGCTGACAATGAGGAGCTGGAGCTCTATGAGGAGATTATAACGCTTCTTGATGATAACGGTTTCATAAAATACGGGGATCTTGCAGGGATCGAGCATGAAAAATTGAATTTCGTTGTTGAGACTATAAATCATTTTGACCCGGTCGGCTGTGCTACACATGGTGTCCGTGAGAGCCTGATGGTTCAGGGGGAGTATTTTTTTCCAGAAGATACTATTCTTCATAAAATGATATCGGATCATTTCAGTGACATTGAAAAACTGGATTATAACAATATTTCAAAGGCCATGGAACTGCCGCTTAACACTATTATTGAAAAGAGCAGGATTCTTCAGAATCTTAATCCTTTCCCCGGGAGATCCTTTTCCGGGNNAATTCCGGACATAGATGTGAAACTTCTTGATGGAGAAATTATCATAACATTAAACGACGACTGGCTGCCGAATATCAGTCTGAGCGGTTATTATATGAATATGATGAACAACAAAAGCGTTACCAGAGAGCAGCGTGATTATTTCAGCAGCAAACTTCAGTCAGCAAAAGCACTTATAAAAAATATTGAGGGGAGGCGTGAAACAATAATAAAAGTAGTAAGTTCAGTAATGAAGCACCAGAGAGAGTTTCTTGAAAAAGGGCCCGGAAATCTGAAATACCTGACTCACCATGACGTTGCCAGTGAAGTTGAAGTGCACGAATCCACTGTAAGCAGGGTATGCAGCAGTAAATATGTGCAGACTTCCTGGGGAACATTTGAACTCAAGTATTTCTTTGTATCCCGGCTCAAAAGCTCCGGCGAGGATGAAGATGAAGATCAATCCTCCGATAGAGTTAAGGGCCTGCTCCAGTCTGTTATTGCCGGAGAGGATCCTGAGAAGCCTTACAGTGACGAAGAACTTGTAATTTTATTAAAAGAAAAGGGGGTAACAGTCGCAAGAAGAACAGTGGCGAAATACAGGGATGTCCTCAATATCCCGTCCTCAAGTAAAAGAAAAAAAATAAATATGATTAAATCATAGGGAGTGCTTATGAAGATTAAGATTACAGGAAGACATATTGATGTATCAGAAAGGCTGAAAGACTATGCTGAAAAGAAGATTTCAAGACTTGAAAAACATTTTCAGCAGATCATTGACATTCACCTTATCCTGTATGTGGAGAAGCTTGATCATATTGCTGAATTAACAATCAGCGGTGATTCAGTGCAGTTCCATGCCCGAGAGAAAGCAGATGACCTATATTCAGCCCTTGACCTGTTAGTTGACAAGATTGAAAACCAGATTACAAGATTCAAAGAGAAGATACAGTCAAGAAAAGGTTTTGGAGTTGAACTCGGTATCACAATGGATTTTAAAAGTGATAAAGGGACCGAAGCTGTTCTTAATCAGGTAAGCAATAAACCGATTGATAAAATCGAAGCCTTTCTTCAGATGAAGATCAACAACAAGGATTACATCCTCTTTAAAAAGGGTGTGACAGAAGTAAAATCAGAGCATGATTACGGCAACAGAAATTACGCGGTAATTTATAAGTCTGACGGAAAATTCAGAATGGCTGAAATTCCATTTGAAAGTATAAAGGAGCATGAATTTAATCCTGAAAATTTTGTAGAGTATGAACTTGATGTTATAGATGAATCACCTGCTAATCCCAAGATCAGTTTTAATAAAAACAATACCTGTTCAATTAAAAACCTGACTTTTGATGAGGCCTTTGATTCATTCGAAAAATCAGGCACCAGCTACATGCCTTTTTTTAACAGTGAGACAAGATACTTCAATATTATCTGCCGAAGCGGCAAAAGTTTTGAAGTCTTAGTCCCGGCTTACTGATTTTCAGGCCGGGGATTCACGTCCCCGGCCTATGACCCGTCTCTCCGTTTTTTTAAAAACCCGCATATTTTTTACTGGAAAGAATTCGACTCATAATAATAATTTCATTAAATGACGGATTATGCTGATTCCGGAGTGATAACTGCTTTGTGAATAAAACTGGAAATGTAATTAATTAATGAGAAAACTGACAGTAAGATATTTTATAGAAGGGGAGGGGCGGATAGACCTCCAGCTCAGACTGTTTGCCGGAGCAGGTGGACTTGATAAAGAGATCAAGTATGGTGAGATAAACAGGCCCGGGCTTGCCCTGGCAGGTTTTTTTGACTATTTCGCTTATGACAGGATCCAGATTTTCGGTCAGGGTGAAACCGCTTTTATGAATCAGCTCTCTTGTGAACAGAAGATGAAAACATACAGCGATTTTTTCAGCTATGATCTTCTCTGCTGTATTTTTACTCATGATTATGTTCCGGACAAACTATTCCTTGAGTTTGCTGAAAAAAAGAATGTGCCTATTTTCCTCTCGAAAAGAGGCACAACCCGATTTATTACGCTTTTTGTACATGTTATTGATGAGATATTCGCTGAACAGGTTACACTGCATGCGACTCTTGTTGATGTTTTCGGAGTAGGGGTTCTCCTCACAGGTAAAAGCGGAGTCGGTAAGAGCGAAACAGCCCTGGAACTCATTGAGCGGGGGCACAGGCTTGTTGCTGATGATATGGTAATTGTTAAGAAGATCGACGAATCTCTCCTTATGGGTGCAGGTTCTGAAATACTGAAACATCACATTGAAATAAGGGGTATCGGTATTGTCAATGTCAGAGAGATATTCGGCATACGCTCAGTACGGAACAGAAAGAGAATCGAGATGGTGATTCTTCTTGAAGAGTGGGACTCTGCAAAAGAGTATGACCGTCTCGGCCTTGATGATAAAAAATACAGCATACTTGATATTGAAGTGCCATATATAACTGTTCCCGTACGGCCCGGAAGGAATATCCCTATAATTATTGAAACAGCCGCCCTTAACCAGAGACTGAAGAAGATAGGGATCAACTCTGCGCGGGAACTTGATGAAAAGATAAAAAAATGGATTATGACAGAGGGACAAAAGTAATGGTTGAAAAAGATGTAATTGTCAACAGCGATGCCGGGATACATGCGCGCCCGGCAATGATGATTGTACGGGAGGCAATGAAGTATCCCTGTGACGTTATGCTGATAAAAGATAGTGTTGAGGCGGATGCCAAATCTATAATGTCTGTTCTGGGACTCGCTATAATATCGGGTTCAAAACTTACAATAAGAGCTCACGGTGAAGGTGAAACGGAGCTTGTGGATTATCTGATAAATCTCATTGAGAAAGATTTCAGGGTATAGAATATATGCCGGGTTTTAAACTTGCCGGAAAATAAGATGATGAAAAACAGAAGTAATTCTCTTCAGGATATTCTTTTCCTGATGGGGATAATTCTGCTTACTACAGTGCTTGTAATAGCGCTTTATCCCGGCAGGCTTGAAGCCGGACTTATAGATGAAAATTTTTTCATCACAACACTGATGACAATACCTGTAATCGCAGGGATCTATTTTATTGTAATATCATTCAGGCGTACCCTGAATATTGAGTCTATAGATATAAGGGAGAGTATAAAAAAGAAGATGACTCTCTCTTTTGTCTTCATTGCTGTTCTCTCCGCCATGCCTATTGTTATTGTATCAAGCAGCTACTTCAGCAAAAACCTTTCAAAGATGTACAGCACAACGACTATGAAAGCTCTTGATACGTCAGTAAATATTGCTCACGATATGTACATAACGCTCGGTAGTGATGTGAGGGCTGAGCTTGAGTCATTGAGACTGTTTTTCAGAAATGGAAGCGTGCTCCCTTCTAATCTCTGGCTTGAAAGGATGATACACGCCAGTGAAGACAGAGGCGTAAAACTCATATTTTACAGGCCGGCAAATCCTGAGCAGAAAATTGATGAATCTTATATTAAAGGATTTGAACCTGACACCGGCAGGCTCATCAGGTTTTATAATCGTGTTCCGTTGAGCGGTGTTAAAGTTGACAGGCTGGCAGTTGACGGATTCGATTTTATAAGCGGCGCTTTCAGATTTGATAATATGCTTGTCATACTCTGTAGACCGGTGCCTCCTGATATAAAGGCTGATGACGAACTTTTCAGAAACGCAAGGAATGATTACAGCGAGATAAAGATCAGGAGCGAGTATTTTGAAAGCGGTGCCGGGTCGTTCCTTATGCTGCTTTCGATAATAATAATTGGTATAGCTTATCTGATAGGACTATATATTTCAGGAAACATCACTCAGCCTGTAATGGAGCTTTCAAAGGCTGCAAAGCAGATAGCCATGGGTAATAACAGGCTTTCCGTGAAAAAGAGGAGTGATGACGAGATCGGCTCACTTGTTGACACATTCAATACCATGGCCCGGCAGCTGGAGGAGAATCAGAAATTCATGTTTCAGAAGCAGAAGCTTGAAGCATGGAATGAAATGGCAAGAAAACTTGTGCATGAAATAAAAAATCCTCTTACTCCGATACGCCTCTCCGCTGAGAGAATGAGAAAACTGGTTTTGGAAGGCAATCCGCTGCGGGACGAGGCAGTTATGAAGGGGAGCGAGACAATAATAAGCGAAGTCAATTCACTTCTAAGGCTGGTGAGTAATTTTAACAGTTTCGCCAGGCTCCCTGAAAAAAAAGCTGAGCTTTCAAATATTCGGAATATTATTAATGATGCGGTTTCCCTTTTTCAGGTTTATGATAAAGTAAAATTTGAAATAAACTGCAGCGAAACTATTGGGGATTTGCAGCTTGACAGGGCTCTGATGAGACAGGCTTTTAATAATCTTCTCAGCAATTCCATACAGGCAATGCACGAGACCGGTTTAATCAGGATCACCTGTGAACCGGACAGGGACGGATTTTATCTCGTAATTCGTATTATTGACAACGGGCCCGGCATTAAAAATGAGCATATTGATAAAGTTTTCGATCCCGGGTTTACTTTCGGGAAGAATGGAACAGGCCTGGGACTGGCAATTGTTGAAAAGATCGTTCTTGAACACGATGGCAAGATCTACTGCCGTTCGGAAGAGGGTAAGGGGGCTGAGTTTATTATAAAGCTTCCCGTAAACAGAGGAGATTTTAATGGCAAGAATACTGCTTATTGATGATGAAGAGAATATAATTAATACAATGTCTCCAATCCTTCAGGACGAGGGGCATGTTGTTTTTTCAGGCAAGACAGGTGAGGAGGGGGCTGAATTTCTTAAAAAGAATGAGGTTGACCTTGTTATACTGGATGTCTGGCTCCCTGATATGGACGGCCTGGAACTTCTTGAGAGAATAAAGAAACTTTACGCAGGCACTGCTGTTATAATGATAAGCGGTCATGGTTCCATTGATATTGCTGTAAAATCAACAAGGTTCGGTGCTTTTGATTTTCTGGAAAAACCTCCATCCCTTGACAGGCTTGTAACTTCAGTAAATAACGCCCTGGAGCACGTGCGCCTTAAAAGGGAAAACCTGAAACTGAAAAAGATGTCTTTTGTTGATGACGAGATGATTGGTGAGTCAGCGCAGATTACTGAAATCCGTGACATTATAAAAAGAGCTGCAAAGACTAATGCCAGGGTTCTTATAACCGGCGAGAGCGGTACAGGTAAGGAACTTGTTGCTAAGGCGATCTTTCAGCTTTCAAACAGGGCGGAGAAACCTTTCATTAAGATGAATTGCGCAGCGATCCCTGATGAACTTATTGAGAGTGAACTCTTCGGTCATGAGAAAGGTTCATTTACCGGAGCAGTGGGGAAGAGGATAGGGAAGTTTGAGCTTGCTGACGGAGGTACAATCTTTTTAGATGAGGTTTGCGACATGAGCCTTTCAGCCCAGGCAAAGGTTCTCAGGGTTCTGCAGGAGCAGCAGTTCGAAAGAGTCGGCGGGAACCAGACAATCACAGTTGACGTAAGGGTAATAGCTGCGACAAATGTGGACATCAAAGAGGCAATTGAACAGGGGAAGTTCCGTGAGGATCTTTACTACAGGCTCAATGTAATCCCTGTGAATATGCCCCGCCTTACAGACAGAAAGGATGACCTCGAAGTTCTGATAAACTATTTTCTGGAAAGATTCTCCAGAGAACATGGTACAGGTGATAAATCACTGACTGATGATGCAATGAATTTTTTAAAGAAATATCCATGGCCGGGTAATGTCCGTGAGCTTAAAAATATTATTGAGCGTGTTGTAATCATGGTTAGTTCCGAGGAGATAGGTGAACATGACCTTCAGAAATATCTGACTCCTGAAGTCAGGGATACACCTGCATTGCTGTCATTCAGCGGCCTCCCGCTTAAGGATGCCAGGGATGCTTTTGAACGGGATTATATAATCAGCGCGCTGAAATATAATGGCGGCAATGTTTCTGAAACAGCGAGACAGCTGGATATAGAACGTACAAATCTTCACAGAAAGATCAGGCAGTTCAACATAAATGCAGATAAATTATAACACAACTAAAGACCTGGCTTCAATACTCCGCGAGTATGGTCACGATGCGGCCATACTCTTCAAAAACAGCGAAGAGCTTGAGTTTCTTAAAAACTACCTCAAGGGTAAAACTAAACCTTTGCCTCAGCCCTGTATTGCCCTTACGCCTGATGCCCTGATTAACGGCTGCACAAAATGTAAAGATATTGTCGAGAGAAAAACAGCTTACGGCACCGGCGAAAATGGCGTGATGATAATACTTAACGCGCCTCGAATGGCGAATAAAGCGGAGCTCCGGATACATAGAGCTGAGTCTGCCGGGCTGCTTAAGAAAATGATAAATGCAATTGGTATTGAACTCCATGAATGTTATGTGACAAACCTCATAAAATGCGAAAGCAGTGATCCTTTTGTTAAGCCAAGCGATATGCTGAAAAACTGTCTGGATATTCTCAAACAGGAGATCGATATGATCAATCCCCGGCTTGCAATAGTTCTTGGGGAGATAATACCTCTGCAGGGTGTGATTAAATCAGTGAAGGGGATCTCCTGGTTTAACACAGAGCATACAATATCTCTCATAAAGAATCCGGAGCTTAAACGGCCAGCCTGGGAGACCCTTAAAATTGTGAGAGAAAGATACACGGAAATTCAGAATGGCGGATGAAAAAAGAACCGTCTTCCGTTTTGCTGAAATAGCATTAAACACACCGGTTAACAGAACCTTCACCTACCGGATTCCGCGCGAGATGCAGGTTGAACCCGGTGTGCGTGTTATTGCAGATTTCAACAGAAGAAAGATGACCGGATATGTTCTTTCTCTTCACAATGATGAGCCTTCCGGATTTGAAGTTAAAGATATTATTTCTGTAATAGATGCTTCACCTCTATTTGATGAACGACTGACTGACCTCGTACGTTATGTTTCTGAATCATATCTCTCTTCAATAGGTGAAGCGCTCAGTAAGGCTTTACCATCAGGTGAAAGTGTAAGGCTTAAAACCCGCTCTGTTAAACAAAGTGTTATTGGCAATAATTCCGTTTCTCTTACAGATGAGCAGCAGAGGATTTATTCTGAAATAAAAAACAGTGAAGGGGGTATTCACCTTATATTCGGAATTACCGGAAGCGGGAAAACAGAGATTTATATAAATGCAGCTTTAGATACAATAAAAACCGGGCGTTCAGTTATATATCTTGTGCCTGAAATTACACTCTCTTCTCAGATATTTGACAGGCTTCAGAAGGTATTCGGGGAGGACCTCGTTCTTTATCACAGCGGCCTTACCCGGAATCAGCGGCTCGCAAACTGGAAAAAATTTCAGCGCGGGGAAGCGAAGATAGCTGTGGGGACCCGGTCGTCAGTTTTCCTCCAGTCTCCGGATCTGGGGCTTATAATTATTGATGAGGAACAGGATGCATCCTACAAAGAACAGAGCTCTCCGCGATACAACGCGAAACGTATCGCCTATTACAGAGCTATTAAGGAAAAAGCGATACTGATTCTGGGTTCTGCAACGCCATCTATAGAAACAATGTATTCTGCTGAAAAAGGTGCGATAAAACTTCACAGACTGAATGAAAGGTATGGCGGCGCAAAGGTGCCTGAAATAGAAGTGGTGAAAGTGCGTGGACGCGGTGATGAGATTTCGCCGCGGCTTAAGCTTTTTACCAGCAGGGCTGTAAAAAACGGTAACCAGGCTGTTTATCTTCTTAACAGGCGGGGGTTCGCGCCCTTCGTGTTATGCGAAGATTGTGGCACTGCTGTTGAGTGCCCCCACTGCAGTATCGGGATGAATTACCACAGGAACAGGGGGCTGCTTTGCCATTACTGCGGATATATGGCGGATGTTCCGGAAACCTGCGGTAAATGCGGTTCCGCTGCCATAGTCAAATTAGGTTCAGGCACACAGAAAATTGAGGATATAATACAGGGTGAGTTTCCCGGCTACAGGATTTTCAGGCTCGACCAGGATACAGCGAGGATAAAGGATACAGCTTCTGAACTTATAGAAAAGATGGAGAAACGGGAGATAGATATACTTCTTGGTACTCAGATGGTGTCCAAAGGTTTTGATTTCCATGGAGTCACAGTTGCCGGGATAATTCTGGCTGATATAGGGCTTAACATGCCGGACTTCAGATCAACGGAGCGGATTTTTTCACTCCTGCTTCAGCTTGCCGGGAGGTCAGGCAGAGGTGAAGAGAACGGCAGGGTCATAATTCAGACTTTGAATGAAAACAATCCCATATATGATTACCTCAAAAGACAGGATTATGTCGGATTTTACAACTCCGAACTTAATATAAGGAGAATGCTGGATTACCCTCCATTCTCAAGGCTTGCGCGAATTGTTTTCAGGGGTAAGGATGAAAGTGATGTATCTTCTGCGGCATCGGGCCTCAGCAGCAGTATTGATGATATTATAATGACAGATAAGATGCAGGTGACCAAACTGGGCCCTGCCCAGGCTCCTTTTGCAAAAATCGGGGGAAATTACAGATTTCATTTGATTCTTAAAGGGCGCAGGCTTGAGGAACTTCAGCAGCTGATCAGAAAAGCAATGGAAATCTACAGGTCAAAATCTGTTTACGTGGAAATTGATATTGATCCTGTAGATATGCTGTGAAATTTTTTATTTTTTCAGTTCATTGAGTATTATTTCATCAACAAATTCTTTCGGCGGTACTCCGACTATTTTCCTCCCGCCAATATATACAGTGGGTGTTGCTTCAATTTTTATTTTTTCAGCAAATTCAATATGAGCTTTTATCTCGTCAAGTGCGGTTTGACTTTTTATCGCTTCTTCAAATTTAAATTTCCCCTGTCCGCCAATCCCTGCCTCTTCCAGCGTAGTATTAAGATTTCTGTTAACATGGTCTTGCGTAAATCCATCTTTATACATGGGATAACCTGAGAAATGTATATAGAAGTATTCATTAAAAAAGCCTGCTGACACAGCTGCGTAAACAGATTTTGAAGCCAGGCATGAACCGGGATATACGCTGTCGTCCATGTGACGGTTGCATGATGCGTCAAGAGGGTAGTGATAATAAATGATCTCCACCCTGTTCTTGTATTTTGCAAGAATGTATTTTTCAAGCTGGTAAAACTTGTAGCATGCTGAACAGAGGAAATCGGTGAAAGCGTAAATTTTTACTTTAGCCTCAGGGTTTCCCAGTTTCATCGCACTTTCCGGGAAGTTGATCTTTTCCGGTTCCTGGCTATAGAAGCCTTCAACAAGTCTGGTTATCTGATTTTTAGGAGCCTTATTTGTATTGGCTTTTGCCTTTAAAACATTTGAACCTGTAAAGACTGAAAATGCGAGGAAGAAGACAAATATAATAAATAAAGCAAGAACTGCCTTGCGGTCCGGAGTTTCCGGCCTGATGAAACTTTTAATAATCTCAATGAGTTTATTCCTGTCAGCAATTTTCTTTAAATAGAGGAACAGCAGCAGCAGTATCAGAACATTGATTATATACGTCCATAGACAGAGAGTGCATATCTCACCGATTTTGAGCATCAGTAAGCCAAGAACTACATCCACAGCTGTTCCTGCCGCAACAATAGGGAATATCAATCCCATGAATATGTGATAATAGTACTCCTCTGCATAATCAGCGATAAGCATGAGAAACGTAATGAGCGTAAAATAGAAAATACCGCAGGCAGCAAGAGGAATCCCGAATATCGAAGCATAAGGCGACTGCCCCACTGCAATACACGGATTGCTGAATCCTCTGCCGCATGACAGAAAGCCCAATTCCATTTCCGGGTAATAGTGCTGGTATAGCAGTATACCGGACAGTATAGCTCCGGCGAATGAAAGCAGGAGCATCAGGTTGAAGTATTTTCTCACTTTATTTTCCCTCTGTTGTAAGATCTATTCTCTGCCCGCAGAGACGAAGAGAATACTTTCCTCCCGGTTCTTCTTCAAGCCTCTCGAGTATATTGAAAGATGGTGACCGCATAAATCTTGCGGGCATTCTTCCGTGTTTTATCCGGCAGTAGAGAGCATTATTACTCCCGCAGTATATTGTGTGTACTGCAAGTTCTTCGGTTTCACCATCAGATGTATTGATAAATATCCTCTCAAAACAGCCGAAGCCGTCATACCTTACACCTGTTACAAAATAGGGGGTGTCCTCCACCCTTATGGGGTAAGTATAATCCCCGTAGTGTATTACATACTGACCGTCAGATGTTATATCCACAGACTTGTTGAAGAATGCTATAATTCTTTCATTAAGAAATGGCTCTCCATTGTGAAACCATCTCCCCTCTTTATCCAGAAAGATGTCATCAATCTGCTGTCCTGACTCAATCAGCTCTTTAATATATTCAGGTATTCCCAGATGAGTCTTGTCCATTTTTACTCCTGTTAAAATGTAATGCTATACCCTCATGAAGGGGTCAGTGAGTTTCCTGTGTTCTTCGATAGCGAACCGGTCTGTCATTCCCGCGATAAAATCAGTAACAGTGCGGATTACTCCATTCTGCTGAATCTCCTCTCTGTAGCGGTCAGGAAGAGTGTCGGGATGCTCTGTGTATATATGAAAAAGTTCGCTGATAACTTTCTGTGATTTAAGAGACATGCGGGTTACCCTGTAGTGCTGGTAGAGATTCTCTTTCAGGAATTTTTTCAGTTCATTATTAATTTCAGTTATTTGCGGAGAGAAGGAAACAGGTTTTAGCCTGCATGATTTCACATCGGAATATGAATTGATGCCGAAGTTTCCAATATTTTCAAGTGTTGTATTGATCAGGTCAGTCACAAGAATATTAATAATTGTCCGTATAATTTCCCTTGCACAGCTTTTTTCAGATACAGGGAGCGGCCTTCCGTAAATCTCTGCTGCATGATTCCAGATTGTAAGCATGCTCACTTTACTGAAGTTAAGGATGCCGGAAGAGATTCCATCATCAAGGTCGTGATTGTTGTACGCTATTTCGTCTGCGAGGTCAATGATCTGCGCTTCAAGGGAAGGCTGTTCTTCCGGATTGAATCCGTCAGTTTCCGGCCTGTCATATGGCCCGGAGTGTTTTATAATTCCCTCACGCGTTTCCCATGTGAGGTTGAGCCCTTCAAAATCACTGTATCTTTTTTCCAGTACCTCGACTACCCGCAGGCTCTGTCTGTTGTGTTCAAAACCGCCATAATCTTTCAGCAGCCTGTTAAGCTCTCTCTCCCCGACGTGGCCGAAGGGTGTGTGCCCCAGGTCATGGGCAAGTGCGATGCTTTCAGAAAGATCCTCGTTTAAACGGAGAGCCCTTGAAACTGCACGGGCAATCTGTGCCACTTCCATGGTGTGGGTGAGCCGTGTTCTGTAGTGATCTCCCTCATGGTTTATGAAGACCTGTGTTTTATATTCGAGCCGCCTGAATGCTCTGGAATGAATAATTCTCTCGCGATCCCTCTGGTATTCAGTTCTGTAGCCGTGGCTTGCCTCGGCATGCTCCCTGCCGCGTGTTGCTGATGAACGCGCGGCATATGGAGCAAGATTCTGATCTTCGAGATCCTGAAGGTATTTACGATCTGCCGGTTTCACTGCAGCCTGCTTATTTCTGATTCATACGCCTGAGTGGCGGTTTTTCTGTTAATTCTGATCTCTTCGTTCGCCGGATCCTCTTCAATAGCCTGAGAAAATGCCTGGATGGCTTTTTTGTACTGCCGGAGCTGGTAATAGTTTTTTCCTATATTGTTGTAAGCCTCAGCTGTCATTCTGTTGTCACGGGATGCCTTGACCGACTGATAAAAAGCTTCGATTGCCTTTTCATGCATCTCTTTCCTTGAATAAATAATTCCAAGTGCAAGGAGTGCATCAGCATCATCCTGTTTCAGAAGCAGGGATTTCTGGATCATCTTAAGTGAATTGTTGAGGCCTGCTTCGTCAGGTTTATCTGCCGAAGTTATAACTGCAAGGTTGATCATTGATTTTCTTGCGAGCTCAGTATTCCCGTCAGCTTCAATTACCTTGTTGTATGCTTTTGCCGCGTCAGCATAATTTTTATGTTTATGATATATAGTGCCAAGTTTAAAAAGAGCTTCCTGGTTCGACGGCCATTTGTAGATAATCTCCTGGTATTTCTTCTCCGCCAGATCAGCGTAGCCTGTCTCATAATAATAATCTGCAAGAGCAAGGCGGATCTTCTGATTCTCCGGGTTAATTTGGGCCCCTTTTTTCCAGGAATTAACAGCCATGGCAGCCTGGTTTGAATGCTTATATGCTATACCGAGATTGTAGTATGTCAAATCATCATTATCTCTGATTGTGAGAGCGGATTCGTAAGCCTTGATCGCCTCATCATATCGCTGTGCATCATCAAGGATGTTCCCCATGTTCAGATAAGCTATACGCGCGTTCTCAGTTGCAGGCTGTATCTGTGTTACTTTTTTATACGCATCGTAGGCTCTTTCGAGGTCACCCTTGGAATAATAAATTTCTCCGATTCGTGAAAGAATTTTTACATCCCGGCTGTTCGATTCCAGAACTTTACCGTATGATCGGAGACTCCGGTCATATTCTTTCATTGAAAAGAACGATTCACCTATCTGCTCAAGCATGCCGATATCCCCCTGGCTCAGGCGTTCAGCCTCCTCCAGTTCCTTAAGAGCCTCGCTGTTTTTACCCTGCCGGAGATATGCCACACCGAGATTGTATCTGGCTGCCGCATCCTGCGGTCTCATCGCAGCAGCCTGTTTCAGGTATTTTTCTGCAAGATCAAACATGTTGCTTTCAAGGAATTCAGCCCCAAGTCGGGAATATGCTCTGTAAGCTGTTTCACCAATACGGTCCTCTTCAGCTGCTTTCTTTAAAAATTCGAGAGCCTGGAATCTCTCCCCTTTTTTGAAGAGAGCCAGAGCCGTGTTATAAAGAAGGGAAGGATTGTCGGGAGATATTCTTAATGCCTTCTGATAATATCGCAGGGCATCATCATAATGTGTAAGCTCGTAATTGATGTTGCCCATAAGAATAAGCGGGTTAATATCCTGTGGAGCAAGTTCGGCACTCCGTTCAGCGCTCTTCATGGCGTTATCGTACTGTTTAAGATTTCTGTACGTTCTTGCCATATTCATGTATATCTCGGGATTATTCCTGTCGTAACCTTCAGCTCTGCTGAAATATTTAAGTGCGGAAACATAATCCCCCTTTCTGTCAGCAATAAGGCCCAGGTAGGTGAGAGCAATAGCTTTATCTCTATCTGAAGCATTTGACTCTATTACATCAGTAAATTCAGTAATGGCGTTTGCCATGTAGCCGCTCTTGTAGCTTTCTATAGCTTTTCTGAGCTGGGGATTGTCAGTCTGATCCATCGTGATAGCGGGAGAACCCTGGATAAGCTCGCTGCCGCTTTTACCGAATGTGCTGTCTGAGGTAAAAGGCCCCGGTTTTTTAAAAACAAAGGTAACAAGAATTATGACTGTAGTCAGAACAGCCACTGTAAGGGCGAGTATGCCGATTATATACTTATGCTTTGTGGGCAGCCCCTTCTCCCCGATAATTTCAATCCCGCTTATTCTGTTGCGGGCTATATCGTTTTCAATGTCCGGGAACCCCTTTTTCTTTTTACCTAACATACCGGAGTTTACTTCTCCTTCAGTTCATTCTTTTTAACCGCGTCGAGTATACCGTTTATGAATTGTCCGGAGTTTTCACCCCCGAAAGTTTTACCCAGCTCAATGCTTTCATTGATTGTAACAACTGTTGGTATGTCTTCAATAAACAGCATTTCAAAAATGGCAAGGCGTAATATAGATTTATCAATTACAGTAAGCCGTTCAGGCTTCCAGTTTTTTGAATAGGCGCTGATTAGTGAATCGATCCTGTCAATATTGCTGACAACCCCCCTGATTAGTGTAACGGCAAATTTTTTTATCTCGTCAGTGAGAGTTTCATCAAGCCAGTCAAAGCGGATTATTGTTTCAACATCCGACTTCCCTATTTCATGCATATACAGCCCCTGTAGAGCTGTTTCTCTTGCTTTTCTTCTATGTCCCATCAGCCCAACTGTTTGAATATATTTGCCATTTCAATGGCGGACATTGCTGCATCAAATCCTTTGTTGCCGGATTTTGTTCCCGCCCGTTCAATTGCCTGCTCAATACTGTCAGTAGTTAGAACACCAAAAATAACAGGAATTTCAGCGCTCATACCGACCTGGGCAACACCTTTTGTGACTTCTGAAGATACATATTCAAAATGGGGGGTTGCTCCTTTAATTACTGCGCCGATGCAGATTAAAGCGTCAAATTTATTTGTCTTAACAAGTTTTTTAGCCATGGAAGGGATTTCAAATGCACCCGGAACCCATGCAACGGTGATGTTGTCTTCTTCGCCGTTATTTCTCTTTATGCAGTCAACAGCTCCTCCAAGGAGTTTGCTTGTAATAAACTCGTTAAACCTTGAAACAACAATTCCGAATTTAAGTCCGGAAGCATCAAGTTTCCCTTCAATTGTTTTCATTAAAATTATCCTTAAAAATATTAATTTATGGTATGTACGCAGTAAATCATTATGAATTAATTGTTAAAAGCGGTTACAGTCAAGCCTTTTTTCAGAGGCGGTTTTCCGGCAAGGAAGGGGCTTTAGTATTTATAATTTCATTGAAAAATTAAATACGAGAATATAAAAAGAATGCCCCGTATTTATCAGACACAGGGCATTCTTCAGGTTGGTATTTTTAAGGCTTTATTTTCCGCCTGTCATCATCTTCTGAACCATTTCGAGAACACCCCTGATCTGAGGGCTTGTGAGGAGTTCGGAAAGCATATCCTGCCAGTTCTCGTTGTCCAGCCTGTATCTCATCTGTGAAGCTATAGGGTACCTGAGGCAGTATTTGATGTTTGAGAAAGCATGCAGCGGCTGATCCCACCAGTAGCATATTTTTTTCTTCGCAGAGTTAATAAGCTCTTCTTCGGTAACAATTTCATCAATCAGGCCCATACCTTTCATCTGTTCAAAACTGTGCCTTTCGCCGTTATACATGATGTCACGAACCATGCGCTCACTGTTGCAGCCTGAGCGGACAAGCTCCATCTCTGCGATTGTAAGGGACATTCCGATTTTGGTTTCAGTCATACCCATCTTTGCTTTAGGGTTATCTGTGGCGATCCTGTAGTCGCATCCCATGGAAACGATAAAGCCCCCTGCTGTGCAGTGACCGTTGATTGCTGCAATTACCGGTTTCGGGCATGTAAAAATTTCGTAAAGCATCTCCTCTTCAACGTTGAAGAATTCCAGAACATCTTCCTTGTTTTTAAAACCGAGGAATGTGGGGAGGTCAAAACCTGAGCAGAAAAATTTTCCCTCACCTGTAAAAATCATACCCTTCAGTGAAGCATCCTCTTTAACTTTTTTTACTGCTTCCCTGATCTGAACAAGAGTTTCGAACTTCATGGAATAAGTAGGTGCATTGGCAAACTGCGCAATAAGAATGTTGTCTTCAATAGTCTGTTTGATCATAAAAATAACTCCTTTTTGAACTGGCGGTATTATTTGGTGCCATTAAAAAATGGTCTTCCTTCAGGTGATATATTACATGAGATAATATATCAGTTTATGTTTTTTTCTGTGACTCTCCGCATAACACTGACAGAGTGCTGATGCGGAAATTAAAAGTTACAGTATCTTCACTATTGAGAGAAAGCAGAAATATTATACAAGAAAAAAATGGATAAGGGGGGTAATAATTCGCAAAGTTCATTATGCTGAGGCATTTTCCGCAGTAAAAGTGAACTGACGTGTCATGTCTCTTCTGCACATAATTCCGGGATGTATAGTAATTATATCCGCTGACCGTCAGCCGGTGTGTTTCAGTTCTATTTAAGAACCTCTTCAACAGCCTGCTTCATCTCTTCAAAAGTATAAGGCTTGGGAAGTATGCCGTCAAAACCGATGTCACTGAAATCTTTCCCTGCGATGTCGTGGGAATAACCTGTGGAAAGAATAACTTTTGCAGAAGGATCAAATTTTTTCAAAAGCTTAACAGCATCTTTTCCCCCCATTCCCCCTGCAATGGTGAGATCCATGATTACAAGACGGTACGGTTCGCTGCTGTTCATTGCTTTTTGATACTCTTCGAGGGCGTCTTCACCGCATGTAACACATTCCGCATTAAAGCCCAGCTCTGTAAGGATCTTCATCCCCACACCGAGGATCATATTGTCATCATCCATAATGAGGGCTCTCCCGCGGTGTTTTGTTTTTAATGGAGTCTCATTATTGTGCTCTATGAATTCCTTTTCTGAGGCCGGGAGGTAGATGGTAAAAGTTGATCCGTTCCCCTGTTTTGAACTGACTTCAATAAGCCCGCCGTGATTTTTTATAATAGAAAAAGCAGTTGCAAGTCCAAGACCGGTCCCTGTCTTTTTCGTTGTATAATAGGGATCGAATATATTCTTAAGATTTTTCTCAGGTATACCGGGCCCTGTATCCCTGAATTCAATTTTAATATATCTCCCCGGTTTTAGCATGGAGAAGGGATCCGCAATTGAGGTGTTTCTGCATACAACAGTTAGCGTTCCGGCGTCATCCATTGCCTGCTTGGCGTTTATGGCAATATTCTGAATTACCTGCGAAATCTGAGATTCGTCAGCATTCACATGAAGTAGTGATTTATCAAAATGGAAGAGAGTGTCAATGCCTGAGCCCGTCATAATAAACTTTACATTTTCAGTAATAATTTTTTCGAGGGAGACCACGCCGCGCATAAGTGCTCCCCCTTTTGAAAAATCAAGGAGCTGCCTGCTGAGTCCCCTCCCTCTTTTGGCGGCTTTTTCAATACTTCTCAAAAGCTCGGTGTTGCCGCCGTTCTCAGAGGCATTGTACAATGCAAGAGAAGTGTTGCCCAGTATCCCGGTGAGAAGATTATTGAAATCGTGCGCAATACCACCTGCGAGGAGCTCCATGAATTCATTTTTTCTGAGTCTTTCAAGAGCCTGACTTTCGTCAATAAAGATCCGGATTACAGCAATTACTGCAATTATTGTAAAAGCAGTAAGGCCGACATTTATATAAGATATCACTCTGAAAGCGTGCATTCCGGCATCCAGTTCTACAAGGTTCATGATAAGGTCAGCCACACCGGAAAGAATACCTATTATAATGCCGGTCATCATCGTTTTCAGAAAACGCCTGTTGGCGGAAATTTTCATTTCGTAGAAGAGAAGAGTCAGGCTGTAGAAAGAGATAAACATCAGCAGTACATCTCTTATTCTGAAAAGAATTCCCGGGGCGGCCCTCCCTGTATTCCATGCGTATGGCCCTGTTTTTACCGGTTCATTGAAGGAGAGAAACATCTCCGGTGATATGAATGCGGCAGCAGAAAAAAATACCGCTATAATAAATCCGATGATGTATATATACCTGTTGATTCTTCTGAGAAAATAATTCAGTTCAAGAAGACTATGGAAGAGATAGGGGAGAGCAAAGAGGTAGAACGATATAGCCAAGGCTTCAATCCTGTGAAACTCCATACCCGGCCTGTTCAGGCCTTTTATGCTGAAGGTCAGGATAATGAGTTCAGTTGTCGTTACGATTATACCAAGAAATCCGATCAGCGCAATTCCCCGGTTCATTTTTTTCCCTGGGGCTGTCCAAAAAGAAAAT
>DINC01000055.1:0-4688 GCA_002425885.1 Spirochaetia bacterium UBA5550
ACATTCTTAATGTCAGAATATTTATCTATAATGTCCAGCTTAATGAACTTCAGGAGGTCACGGCCTCTGAAAAGGAGACGGGTATATATCTCAAAGATACACCTGATTCTCTTTCTGATGATATTGAAGAAAGAATCAAGGATATCATTGTCGAGCAGATAGATAAAGATACTAAATCTAAAAAACCCGCTTTGTCACATTTCGCATCAGCAGGTTTTGATGCCGGCTACATTTACATGTCAGGTAAATATAAAGGTGTTTTCAGCAACACTCAATACTATAGCCCGTATATATCTTTTAACATTGCAAGATACTTTGATTTAGTATTAAAATTTGATCACTTTACAACTGATTCTTACGACGAATTTACTTATAGCGATTATTATTTAAGCATCATGAGCGGCAGCGCGCTGCTGGGCTTCAAGTACCAGGTTTTCAGCAATATGGGGATTTATCTGACAGCCGGGGGAGGAGTAGCGCGTTCTGAAGTAACAGTGGATACCGGGGAACCTTTCACTGTCTCAACCTCCATCAAAAGAGAAACAGATCCGGCAGCAGAAGCCGGTTTCGGCCTTAAAGTAAATATTTCTTCATTTTACATGAGAACCGGAGTACTTTACAAAAGAATATTTGCAGATAAAGACCCCATGGATCTCCGTATAATCTATGGAGGAGCTGGTATACATTTTTAATGGATTTATTCTGTAAAATACNNCATTAGATTAAAGAAGGGATATACAATATGGTTATCGAAAAAATTGGAAATATAAACAACATATCCGAAACCAAAAAGAGTAAGCCAATTAGCGGCAAAAAAGAGGATATCAGAAGTGATTCTATTCAGATATCCAGTGAAGGGAAACTTGCTGCTGAAAACGCTAAACTAACTCAGGTTATAAAAGAGACTCCTGACATGAGAATGGATCGCGTCAGAGATATTAAGCAGAGAATCAATGACGGATCATATGATTTTAATGATAACAAAATGCTCGAAATGGTAGCTGATAAAATTGCCAGTTTTCTAGTCAAGTAGTTGAAAATTCTGGACTGGCATGGAATGAAGCGGGGATAATTACTATGTCCGCTTTTTTTATTCATAAAAATTGTAGGGAAAATAACCTTGAGCAGGCAGATTCAACCTGAATTTCATCTCCCCACAGAGATATATATAAAACCGGGGATAAGCAGGAACTCTTCTGAAATAGTTTCAAAATTCGGCTCCAGGGCAGTTATTATCACAGTTGCCGGCGATTTTGAAATATTTCAGGAACGTCTTGCTGAAATATATTCTTTTTTTAAGAATATGAATATCGGATGCATTATTTACGATGAAATTCCTTCGGATCCATCAACAGAGGACATTGATGCTGCTGTAGCCTTTATCAAAAAAACAAGATGTGACCTTGTTATCGGTTTCGGAGGAGTCCAGTCTATAAACTCCGCTAAAGCAGTGGCCCTTCTTTCTTCCAACTTTATATTCTGCCATGAAGCACTGGAATCTGATAGAAGCTTCAATGCGCCGACAAAACTGATAACCATGCCGGCGTATCCCTGTTTTGGTTTTGAGATTTCCCCTCTTTTCTTTCTCAAGGAAATTCAGCAGTCAACTCATAAGGTGTATTACGATTTAAATCTTTACCCCATAGCAACCATAGTCGATCCTGAGCTGACTTTTTTAATTCCGGAAGAGAAGATGATTAAAACATCACTAAGTTCTCTGGCTCTCGCGACCGAATCGGTTATCTCAACCATGAATAATGATGTAATCAATACATACGCATTAAAAGCAATAGATCTTATATTCAGGAATCTCCCTGTCACATATAAGGAACCGGGAAATATTGTCCCCAGAAATTATCTTTCAACAGCTTCTGTAATGTCAGGGATAGCTTTTTCTGTAGCATTCCTCTCGGTGTCTCTGGCAATAGCACTGGCACTTTCATCAAAGTCAACTATAGACGTGGACACCGCTGTGGCCCTTATCATTCCGCACATCATGGAATTCAACCTTACAACTTCTCCGGGAAAATATGTACAGATGTCAAAAGTTATGGGTGAAGATGTAAAGGATATTACAGTTATCGAGGCTGCAATCAAAGCTGTTGAGGCAGTAAGGAAGCTTGAAATTGATATAGATTTTCCGCAAAGGCTCTCCAGTTTTAATATAGTGCAGAATCAGTTTAAAGGGGTAGCTGAACTGGCAAATACTTACCCCTTTATTAAGAACACCCCGAGGATGCTTTCAAAAAGTGAAATCGAGACTATTCTCATAGCAGCATTTTAACTACAGAGACATTATCTCCTCAGAAGAGAATATCTGGTTAATATCAAGTATTACAACAAAACCGGTTTTCAGTTTAGCAATACCTACAATATATTTCCCGGAAATACCTTTAACAACAGGAGGAGGGGGTTCTATATCACCGGAATCAACTTTTATAACATGACTTACCGAATCTATGGCAAGCCCCACCTGTTTCCCTTCTATATCAACAACAATTGCCCTGCTGGAATTACTTAGGTCAGCAATTATTCCGAATTTTTTCCCGAGATCAATAATCGGGATTACTCTCCCCCTGAGATCAATTACCCCGAGGATATGACGGCTGGATTTCGGAAGTTTGGTCACTTTAGGGATCTTCAATATCTCCTGCACCTGCAGTATATCGATTCCGTACTCTTCACTTCCGATTTTGAAACAGACTATCTGAATAGAGTTTGTAACTTCCTGTTTTTTCTGATGCATATCCCAATCCCTGATTATTTAATATCCGGTTCTTTCAACGTAAAATCGCTGATCTAAAATAGCAATTATAATCTTAACTTTTCAAGAAAAAAACAGCAAATGCCGTTTTTAAGAGCATTCAACCGTAAAGGCAAAACAACTGCCGGACAAATCGCTCTCCGGGGACTTCATAAATAAAAATACTCATAAATATAAAAAGCAGTTCCGCTCAGAAGAAAAAAAAGTATCTTAATAAACACAGGTTCCCTGTTTCTTAGCACTATATCAAAAAGACCAAGAAGAATTCCCCACACTACAGCTGTGGCGCCCAGAGCAAGAAAACTGTACTGATTTAAAATATAAAAAATGCCCGAAACTGCTAATCCTGTGAGTATATCTATTAAATCAATTAAACCGATTCTTCCGGCTCCCATGGTGATCTTTGCAGGGGTGTCAGCATATATATTTTCCGACTGGTCTGATTCCCTGAAATATCTTTTACGTACTGAAGAAAGCTGTTCCCTCTTCTGCTGTTCCTTTTTTCTGCTTTCAGCGTCGCCGGATGATTCGATGCCATAGTTTCTGTTTATAAGCTTTAAAACATCACTGTTAGGGAGAGTGGAAAATTCTTCCGATCTTTCAGATATCTTCTCCCCTACCCTGGCGGATTTACCGGAACTGTTTCTTTCACTAACGATTTTACCGCTGTTTAAAATCGAATAATATGAGGCATTATTCTCCTCGCTTACTTCCACATAAAGCCTGACTCTCTTTTCAGCTACATTATAATCAACCCTGATATAATCACCATTATTCAGAGTAGTATACATAGCCCTTTCATACCCTCTGATTTCAGAGGGGCGCCGCTTCCATGAAAATTCGATTCTGTTTTCCGCCATAAAGCCACCTGACATTATAATAAAAGAGATTGGCCGTTTTGCCAATCTCTTTTGTTAAAAGACCTATCATTATTTCTTCTTATGACGATTCTGTCTTCTTCTTTTCTTTCTTTTATGATTTGCGATTTTTTTTCTTTTTTTCTTTCTACCGCAGGGCATATTAAACTCCTTATAAATAATTACTTTTTATGATAAATCTATCTAAGATTATCTACATCACCCTTAACACCGGGATTACTATTGTCGCTTGTTTCCCCGAAAACTGCAGGAATACCTGTTTTATCAGATGATATTATAACCTTGATATTGTCCCCCATTTTGTCAATATAAATATACTTTAAAATCTGGGGATTATCTCTAATTATTGTGGATACTTTTGACAGCTTTTCAAAATAAAACTCAAATTCACTCTTTTCTTTCAGAAGCTGCCTTTTCATCAGAATTTCATGTTTTTTATTGCTGAAGTCGAGTTCTCTCATCTCCCTGTTTTTCAGAAGAGCTTCCTGATATAATTTTGTATCAGGATAATAACCCGGAAGAATAAACTCAAACTTTTCTGTAATAATACCCAGTGATGCCAGCTTCCGGCTTATTTCTGCAGCAACATCATCATTAAGCCTTTTCTGCTCCAGCATGAGACGTTCCCTTGTATACTGAGGTTCAAGGAAATCGTTTAACATCGTGCTGCATATACCTGAAGCAATATTTGAAATATACTGATCCATCTGTTTTTTATCTGACAGATAAGCAGGATCAGGGAGGTTTTCGTTGCTTAGACGGTATGAAATATTAAGGGGAATCCTTATAAGATATATGTCATCTGTTAATGACGATAGTGAAGGAATCTGAATTACAACATTAAGCAATGATGCATTCTTCAGTCCCGCCTTTTCAATTTTATACTTCCATGGCAGACTCCCCTGCCAGACAAAATTATACCTGTTCTTAAAACCTGCAACTATCTGATTATTATTATCCTTGACCAGGCCGTATTCATAATCATCGAGCCTGAAGAAAGAAAAAAGAAAACTGTAAATAATCAGAAAAAAAACAGATATTTTTAG
>DINC01000055.1:4753-4948 GCA_002425885.1 Spirochaetia bacterium UBA5550
TCATAATATAACTCTGAGATTAGTTCTCTTCTTCGTCCCTGAACTGGACAAGTTTACTTGGAACCATTGTAGAGATCGCATGTTTATAAATAAGGTTCTGTTTTTTATCAACTTCCATCAGAATCGTGAAATTGTCAAAGCTCAGGACTCTTCCTTTGATTGGAACACCGTTTACAAGAAATACTGTTATATCTG
>DINC01000012.1 GCA_002425885.1 Spirochaetia bacterium UBA5550
GTATTGAAAATTATCTGGGAGAAATGGTTAATGGTGTAGGCGATATGAAAAAAATGGTAAAAAATAATTCTGCATTGATCTCCTTTCTTGAAAGTTATTTATGAAAGATAATAATATTTTATTTCTGTAATTTTGTATAGTATTATTAATTCTTTAATAGAAGGTGTATTAGAAAAATGAAACTTATTGATTATACTCAGGGNNTACTCAGGGAAGAGATAATAATTTTAATTTTATACGGATTATTGCAGCTTACGCAGTGCTCGTAAGTCACAGTTTTGCAATTTCTGCCGGTTCTGGAAGCGCAGAACCTGTTATCGATAAACTTGGACTTGGAATGGGAGGGTTGCAGTTGATGTTTTTTTTGTGATAAGCGGATTTCTTGTCACAGCCAGTTTGCTGGGAAGGCAAAGTATAATCGATTTTATCTGGGCACGACTTCTCAGGATATATCCTGCACTAATTGTAATGCTGTTATTAACAACCTTCGGGCTTGGACTAATTTTTACAACCGGCTCAGTGACGAAATATTTGTCGGATTATCAGACATATAAATACCTGTTTAAATGTGGTGTCAACACCGATTAGAATTTGCCGCTTTTCACCGATTTAATTTTGCCGGTTTTATGCAAAAAATCAATCAAAGCTGACAACTCCAGCCTTCAGCCTGTCCTTCATTCTGTACGAATTCCCCTTAAGACTAATAACATGTGAATGATGCAGCAGCCTGTCAAGGATAGCTGTAGCAACGGCCTCGTCACTCATAAGCTCAGCCCATTTAGCAAATGGCTTGTTCGATGTCATGATGATTGAGCCGTTTTCATACCTGGCATTGATAAGCTGGAATAGCATATGTGATTGTTCTGGCTGAAGAGGTTCATACCCGACTTCGTCAAGAAGAAGCACGTGAGGCTTTGTCATCCATTTCACCTTTCGTTTAAGCCGCCCGAGATCATCAGCACGTCTTAACGCATCAACAGCATCCCTGCAACTCATGTAGTATGCAGTATACCCATTCATGCATGCATGGTGCCCAAGGGCAAGCATCAGATGAGTCTTGCCAAGACCGGAGGGGCCAAGTAATAGTACATTCTCTTTCCTCTCGATGAAAGCAAGCGTTGACAACTCTTTAAACTTCGCAGTTGTCAGTCCACCTTTAAGCCAGGAGATATCGTAATCTTCAAGTCTCTTCACTCCCGGCATTCCGCTCACTTTAATCCGTGTTCTGGCTGAACGTTCTTTTCTCACACAGTACTCAATATCAACAAATGAACTGAGTGATTCAAGAAGAGTTTCATCCCTCCTCGCAGGATCTGAAAGATAACTTTCAAGAGAGGCTGACAGGATATTAAGCCCCAGAGACTCAAGCCTTGATACGAGTGTTGATGCACTGTTCATATACTGGCCTCCATCTCAATTACTGAATCATAGAATGAAGGATGCCGTATATCAACCTCAACACCGGATTTCACTTTTCTTTTAACACTTCGGATTTTATCAAGCCTGTCTCTATCCTGTCTGTGCCGTTTCTCTATTTCATCTCTGTCTTCAGAGGTTATAACTCTTGCCGGGCTCCCGGGCTTTTCAAGAATGAACCTCTTTATACTTTTATTCTCAGCAAAAACTTCAGCTGCTCTGCTATCACTGTCCACTCTTAGTTCTACAATTTTACCGATAAAACAGGGGTTTACGGAGTATTTATTTGTTTCGTAAATTATGCATGATTCACGGTTTACCATACACGGAATACTTGCCCTGATATCAGGTTCAATGATTGGGAGTGGCTTCAGGTACTGTTTTTCTATCTCAAATCTTGTACGTCTGCTTTCATTTAAACCGCTGATCCGTTTAACCATAATTGATTCTATCCAGTTCAACCCTTCGCCATTAAGAGAGTCTATTGATAACGGGCCATCCTTTACCCTTGGCCAGAAATTCGTCATGCTGTATCCTATGCTTCTTTCTACCTTGCCCTTTGTCTGCGGCCTCCGGACTCTGCAACGCTCAGCAGAGAAACCATAATGCGAAGCAAACCGGAGAAGATCCTTCTGCACTTGAAAATCCCCATTCTCATCTGCCACAAATGCGGTCTTCATATTATCATACAGTATTGTTTCAGGAACTCCCCCGAAATATCTAAATGCGTTTATGTGACACCTGAGTAATACTTCTGATTTCATCGATGTTGTAAATTGTATATATGGTTTACGGCTGAACCCCAGGGTCATCATGAACTGATAGAGATTCTTCAACTCTCCATCAACCAGATGTCTTCCGTGTTCTTTCCAGTCTACCTGTGCCTGATGTCCGGGTACAGTCTCAAACCTTATTACAGCCTCTGTGAGCACTTCACGGCGGACCCTGCTTACATAATCCCGGAGTATTGATATCTTCCCGGTATATCCAATCTTGAGAAGATCATCATACAATAATTCACAGTTGAAATATGGATTCTCCTTGATCTTTGCATCAATGAAAGCGTAATGCGGGGCAAGTTTACTTTCCCTTTTTCTTTTCTTCCTTGGTGCCGGTACATCCTTCAGGTAATTCCTTACCGTTCTCTCGCATACCCCTAATTTCTCACCTATTTCTTTCTGGGTATGACCTTTTGCTTGCAATTCTCGTGCTTTTATCATATTCCGCTCCTTGTTGTCCATAAGGGTTCTTCCTCTTCCATGGTTGTGTGGTGACTACCATCTTGAGGATAGAACCCTTATTTTATATACAAATTAAGCGGCAAATTTATTTCGGTGATTTCCGGCAATTTTAAATCGGTGATGACATGTGGAACTTTAATTACAGGTGTCTGTTATAACCTTCCGGGAGTTTTTGAATATAATCCTTATAAAATTGCAGTTAATGGCTCATTGTGGTCAATGCCTTGGGAGGTGCGGATGTATGCTATTCTGGCAATTTTCTGGCTTTGCACAAAAGTTTTATTGAAAGATTCAATTGAAAAGCTTAAAATACTTCAAAAAATCATAATGTCAAGCGTAGTTGTTGTTTTTATTCTACTGATATATCTCTATTTCACTGGATCAAATAAAGCGTTATTTTTAAAATTGTATGTGCTGTTTTTTTCGGGAGGGGCATATTATATATTAAAAAAAAGGATTGAGCTGTCAGACAGGATCATGACAGGCATATTGGTGATATTATTACTTTCGACTGTCAGTAAACATGCATTTTACTTCATATATATAATTGCATTGCCATATATTTTATTCTATGCAGCGTATATTCCATCGGGATTTATCAGAAAATACAACAGCTTCGGCGATTATTCTTATGGTGTTTACATTTTCGCGTTCCCGATACAGCAATCTTTTACGGCTTTGATCCCTGGAATTTCTGTTTTGTGTTTAATCATATTA
>DINC01000356.1 GCA_002425885.1 Spirochaetia bacterium UBA5550
TCAATAAGCATGTAAATAAAAAGATAGAAAAGATGCCTATATCCATCAGGAAGAAACTTTTCTATCTTATAAATGATCTGGAGATGAAAGGCCCTGTACGTCATGAGTGGCAGAATTACAGCAGGCTGGGGGAGAATGAGTATCACTGCCATCTATCTCACAAATGGATTGCATGCTGGAGGAATGAAAAGAATTCAATAATAATAGAGGTATATTATGCAGGTTCACGTGAAGACGCCCCGTATTAAGATAGATATTTCAGGGGATATTCCTGATTCACTTATTGCTGTTTTAAAAAAAGAATACGGGAAGAAATTGGCTGTGTCTGATGATGATGAATTTATTAATGTTAAAGATACTGCATGGTATAATAAAATTAAATCGGAAATTACACCGGGCGAGACAGTGGCTTTTTACAGGAAAATGCACAAAATGACTCAGAAAGAACTTGGAGAAAAAATTGGTAATTTTTCGAAACAGAATGTTTCTGAAATTGAAAGAAATATACGGCCAATTAGTAAAAAGACTGCAAAGCTGCTTTCAGAGATATTCGATATCTCAATTGATAGTTTGATTTAAGTCTTAAAAAAGAAAGGTTACAGTATAAAATAAAAAAACGGCGTTTTTTAAAACGCCGTTTTTTATTTTAGTGAATTGTCTTTGAAAACACTGTCAGGTGCCCGCTGCAGCATATTGAAGTTCAGAAGCTTCCTGCATATGCTGTAAGCGGAACATTTTCCCCTTTATCAGTTTTTTACAGTTGGGCGCACCGCAGCTGCATTCGAAAGCACGGAAGAGTTCATCCTCTGTTGTTTCGTAATCCATTGTCAGAAAATCGCCCGGTTTTATCTCTTTGATGGCCGTGAATGTCTGCGTATCCATGTCACATGACATATTGGGATCGCAGCTGTGAAGAACTTTTCCCATAAAGAACGGATCGTGAAGATGGCTCCCAGGTTTCATCTGGAGAGTGTAAAGCGTAATTTCGCTTAAAAGAACCCCGGCAAATTTAAAAACAATTTCGCCCGGCCTGAAACTGGCCTGTGATATTATCCCTTCGCCTTTTTCACCTGTCTGAATGATTTCAAACTTTTTCCTTGTAGGCTCATAGGAAAATCTGGGGTAGAATTCCGGATAAAACCGGTCTGGAACAGGGTCGTCAAGCATTGACATTATCTCCTTAGTACAACGTTTTCCTTAATCTCTTCCGGAGAGAAGAATTCCTTAATCATCTTTACGATGATCGCTTCGTCAAACCACTTGCAGCTGAAAACGTCAAGATACAGGTCACGATACATATCGTTTGTATGTATTGTGATTGCGCTTGTTACAATCAGCTGTACCGCTGAGATACCCTCTTCAATACCCTCCCCGAACCTTGCTATTACAAGATCTCCATAAGGGACCATATCGATAGCGGGAACCATCTCTTTTACAAAACGGGACACAGACTCAAGGTTCAGAAGGTTTTCGTTGCATGCTACGGCTGTTGCCATGAAGTGCTTGCCGTAGTATTTCTGCCCGTTAACCTCTGTCCTCATGTAAGCACCCCGGCTTACCAGGCCATCTGGTGTTTTACTCATTTACTTGCTCCTAAAATTAATAACGTGAGACTATTTCAATTCTGACTAAGAGGAATTCTGTGAAAAAAAGTCAATAATTAACTGAGGTATAAAAAAATTATTTATCAGATTTTCTGAACACAGAAATGCCATGAGATAAACATCCCATGAGGGCTTAATTCTGTTAAATTTTAATATAATAAAAGGCATTTTACGGTCAGATTATTTCTATCTCTTTCTTCTTCCTGAGCTTCATATTCAGTACCTCCACAAAGAGTGAGAAGAAAACCGCGAAGTAGATATAACCTTTGGGAATCTCGTAATGGAATCCCTCTACAACAAGCATAAAGCCTATGAGGAGGAGGAAGGAGAGGGCAAGCATTTCGAGAGTGGGATTTTTATGGATAAAGTCCGCCACCTTTCCTGAGAAGATCATCATTATGATCATGGAGATTACAACAGCTGTAATCATAACAGGGAGCATGTCTGTAAGGCCTATTGCAGTAAGTATTGAATCAAATGAGAACACTATGTCAAGAAGCCCTATCTGTATAATGGCGCCTGCAAAACCGGTCACTTCAGCAGTCTTATGGTCATCACCGTGGGCGATGTCCAGTTTATGGTGTACCTCCATTGTACTTTTTGCCAGAAGAAACAGGCCCCCTGCGATGAGGATTATTTCTCTGATACTGAAGTCCTGTGATAAAAGGGTGAATAGGGGACTGGTTAGATGTTTTACCATCCATGTAAGTGAAAACAGGAGTATTATCCTGAATACCAGTGCCAGGGTGAGGCCGAAAACTCTCCCTTTCTGTTTCTGGTGTTCGGGGAGCTTATTTGTAAGAATTGATATGAATATTATGTTATCGATACCCAGTACGATTTCAAGAAAAGTAAGTGTAAGAAGGGCGATAATCCATTCCATTTTTTAACCTCGGGGAGTAATGAATATAGATGTAAATTTATATAACACAGGGCGGGTGTCAAATCAAAAGAATCCCTTTTTTTACTGAAAAATCTGTAAAAAGTCTTTGATATTTTTCTATACATGAATTATTAAGGCCTTAATCGGTTAATCAGCGCATTTTCTGCCGGAAATGCAGGTGAATAAAACCTGTTTTATGATATTTTGCAGGAGTTTTATATGTACAGCAACATCACTTTGAATTATGCTTTCGGTATGCCGGGGATAGGGGAACTTGCAATAATATTTCTTATTGTGCTTGTTCTTTTCGGCGCAGGGAAAATTCCGAAAATAGCAAAGGACATCGGTTCAGGAATTAAAGAATTCAAAAAATCTGTTAAAGAGGAGCCGGAAGATAAGAAATAATTAATATCCTACAGGAAATTAAACAGGGCTGCCGTTTGGCAGCCCTATCCGTTTGTGAAGGTGTATGAAAAACTTAAATTTTATTACTAATCTGCTTTCGGGAGTCCGTTAAACCCCACCTGAAGATCCGCATCTGTAGGGATATAGTCTGTCATGGTCCCTTCATTAAACTGCATATATGCGTTCATGTCAAAGTAACCGGTCCCTGTTAGCCCGAAGAGAATAGTTTTCTTTTCGCCCGTCTCTTTGCACTTAAGCGCTTCCTGTATTGCTGTGTATATTGCGTGAGAGGATTCAGGTGCAGGGAGGATCTGCTCAAGCTTGCAGAATTTTGTGGCTGCTTCAAATACCTGGTTCTGTTCAGCTGAAACTGCCTCCATGTATCCGTCATGGTAAAGCTTCGAAAGGATCGGCGACATGCCGTGATAACGGAGCCCCCCCGCATGGTTCGGTGAAGGGATGAAGTCGCTGCCAAGTGTGTACATCCTGGCAAGTGGTGTCATCTTACCTGTATCACAGAAGTCATAAGCGTATTTCCCGCGTGTCAATGAGGGGCATGAAGCAGGCTCCACTGCGATAAAGCGTGAATTACTCTTCCCTGTGAGCTTGTCCTGCATGAATGCAGACATGAGGCCGCCGAGGTTTGAACCGCCCCCTGCGCATCCGATAACGATGTCAGGGTATTCGCCGAGCTTTTCCATTGCGATTTTGCTTTCAAGGCCAATGATAGACTGATGGAGCAGTACCTGGTTAAGTACAGAGCCCAGTGCATAACGGCATTTGTCATCTTTCATTGAGACTTCGATAGCTTCAGATATCGCGCACCCCAGGCTTCCGCCTGTATCAGGATTTTTTGAAAGGATAGAGCGGCCAACTTCTGTTGTGTCTGAAGGGCTGGGGATAATGTTGGCACCGTAAGTTTCCATTACAGCTTTGCGGAACGGTTTCTGCTGGAAAGAGACCTTTACCATGTACACTGTAAGTGCAAGGCCGAAGTGAGCGCATGCCATGGAGAGTGCTGTTCCCCACTGTCCTGCTCCTGTTTCAGTTGTCAGGGATGTGAGGCCCTCGGCTTTCGCATAGTATGCCATGGCAGCAGCCGCATTCAGTTTATGGCTCCCTGAAGTGTTGTTACCTTCAAATTTAAAATATATCTTTGCAGGTGTATCCAGCGCCTTTTCAAGATTATAGGCGCGGATCAGAGGGGAGGGCCTGTATGTTTTGTAGTACTCCAATACCGGTTCCGGGATATCAATATACCTGGTTGTGGAATCCATCTCCTGTTTGCAAAGCTCCTTTGCGAATACCGGGTATAGGTCCTCTGTGTTCAGGGGCTGAAGGGTTCCGGGATTCAGGAGAGGATCGTGCTGCTCTTTCATGTCCGCCCGTATGTTGTACCATTGTTTAGGCATTTCGTCTTCAGTGAGATATGTTTTGTATGGTATTTTTGCCATTATTATTACCCTGCCTGTTTATTATTTACTATATAGCAGATAACTGTTTCTGTATATAGAAACGTTTCTATTAAAAGAAACATCTGTGTCAATAACTATTTCAGGATTTTTTTGAAATTAAAGGAGTTGTTGTCAGAACATGAAGGCATACCCTACGGTGAGTATAATCCCGCCTGGTGCCATTATATCCATGATATCCTCCGATTCCTCGGTAAGGGCGGCATTGTTATCTGTTTTATAGGAGTATTTTTTATCCTGTAGAGCGTAGCTGTAACCTGCTTCGATATAGATTTTGTCTTTTCCGTTTACCATGAATGAATACAGGACTGTGGCATTTATACAGAGCACAGGTTTTAAATCGAAGGTAACTTTCTCTGTTCTCACGTTCCCTGAACTGTCGGTTGTGTCGTAATCGCTCTCCAGCTCTCCGCCGGAGTTATAAGCAGCACCAAGGCTGAAAGCAGTACCGTAAGGGTAGTCCAGGTAGTAGCGTAACGCGCCGGAGATCCTGTATCCCCAGAAACCTGCACCGACCCCGCCGTTCAAAGAGAAATTGTTAAATATCATATAATCGAACCTGGCTCCAAGCCCTGTGTAGCCGTTCCATCCCCACTCGAACTCCATGAACATTCCGGATGGAGGTGTGACTGCTTTTTCAGCCTCTTTTTTTTCTGTTTTTTTATCCGGTTCAGCGGCAGCCTGGAATGTTCTGGTCTCTCCATTGCTGTATACTATCTTATCTATTATTGCTGTGCCGTATGTCTCTTTGACCCCTTCTTCATTATTGAATTCTATATATTTTTCTTTTATAATGAGATCTTTACCTCTAAGGGTTCTTCCGTCTCTTAGATATATTGTGTGTACTCCGTTTTTAAGAGCGAAGTCCTCAACGCGGCCGTTGCTGTAAACTATTTTTGTAATGTCTGCTGTGAGCACCCTGTCAATAAGAAGCGGGCCTGCGGGATTATATTCAGTATAATCACCGTTTATACCGGTTAACTTTCCGGAGATCACAGAGTTGTCTTTAAGAAATATTCTGTCGGTAAATTCAACCTGCCTTCCCCTGGAATAGATGATCTTTTCAACCAGGTCTTTTGCTATTTCAGAAGATTGTCCCTCTGCAGTTTTATATTTTATTGTTTCAGCTGTGAATTCTGTTACTTCACCTTTAATTACACTGTTGTCATGCAGGTACAGATCATCAGCATAGAGGGGGAGGGCCGCAATTATAAGCGACAATA
>DINC01000239.1 GCA_002425885.1 Spirochaetia bacterium UBA5550
ATTCTGCTTATCTATATACTCCTCTTCTCAATAAAATGATGATGCAACAACTGCATAGACACAATCCCCGCTATTGCCATATCGTCCCTTTCCCCTGATGAATTGCCGTTATTTTTCCTGTATTTATTAAGAAGAAGTTCAACACTCTCCGTATTGAAATAACCGTAGCGTCGTATTGTATCATCATCAAACATTGATGAGGCAAGTGTATCTTTGTCAATAAATGATCGGGCAATTGGTGCCCTGTAGGGCTGCTTAGGACGCGATGAGATCGAAGCAGGGAGTATATCGCTGTATATTTTTTTAAGAATATACTTTTCGTTTAGCCCCCGTATTTTATACTCCGGTGGAATTGTCGCGGCAAATTCAATTACCCTATGGTCAAGGAAGGGAAATCTCCCCTCAACTGAGTTTGCCATTAGCATCCTGTCACCCTGGGATGATAACAGATATCCGGGGAGGAAGAGGGAAGCCTCAAGATACTGCGCCCTGCATAGCGGGTGCCATTTCAGTATATCCGGAGAGAGATGCTCTTCCAGCTCAGAAGCAGCGTTATATCTCTCACCCAGTAACCCGTCATTGAAGAACCGCTTAATTTGTGAAGTGTTTCCCCATCTTATTGAGTGTGAGTAATGGGGATTCTCTGTATCAGAGAGACCCTTCCCGAAAAAGGAGTGCCAGAAAGCGCTCCCTCTGCCGTTCCGTGAAACATAGGGGTATAGTGCTGAGAGGAGCTTAGGCCTTTTGCCTGAGTCGGGGACTTTTGCCCAAAACCGGCGAATCATATCCTCTTTGAAGATATTGTATCCGCCGAAAAACTCATCAGCACCTTCTCCGGTAAGCACAACCTTGATCCCGTTTTCACGCACAAGGCGCGACAGTATATAGAGCGGGGCAGGGGCTGATCGTATCATCGGTTTTTCAGCATGAAATACAACGTCAGAGAATGATGCACTTATTGAACCGTAATCCGCATTCACCATGCGGTGGTCTGTGTCGATATGGTTCACCATCTCCATCTGCCAGGCGCGCTCATCAAAGGCCTCATCACTGAAACCAACGGAGAATGTAACCAGGTCGCGGTTGTGATGTTTTTTTACAAGAGCTGATACAATGGATGAGTCGAGCCCTCCGCTTAAGTATGACGCAACAGTAACGTCCGCCCTGAGCCTCAGTTTTACTGAATCGTAGATGAGCTCCTCAAGACGTGATGTGTAATATGATAAAGGTTTATTTTCATATTCGTTAATACCGGGAAATGTGTATCCCCAGTACGTTCTTTCTTTAATCCCTGCTTGAGATATGGTGAGCATCTTACCTGGAGCAAGTTCATTGATCCCTTTAAATACGGTGCGAGGCGGGATATTCACCCATAGCGAGAAAACCTGGTTTACTCCTTCAAAATCTATTTCAGGAGAGACAAGTTTTGACGCCAGTATCCCCTTCATTTCAGAGGCGAATATAACTGTGCCGTCGTTTAACAGAGAGTAGAAGAGCGGGAGAATTCCCACTCTGTCCCTTGCAAGAACCAGTTCTCTTTTCTTCACATCCCATAACGCAATGGCAAACTGTCCATTCAGGTGATCGACAAAGTCCGCACCATACTCCTCGTACGCATGAACTATTGTCTCAGTGTCCCCAGTTGTGTAAAACCTGTGCCCTTTTCCCTGAAGCATCTCGCGAAGTTCAATATAATTAAATATCTCCCCGTTAAAAACCACACATATACTTTTGTCCTCGTTATATACAGGCTGTGAACCGCCGGAGAGATCGATGATGGATAGCCTGCTGTGACCAAGGCCTAAATTACCGTTGGTATAGTATCCGTATTCGTCAGGCCCCCTGTGGCGGAGCGCTTCTGTCATTGGGATCAGTTCCTGCTTAGAGACAGGTCCCCCGCTCTTTACCCTGTATATACCTGCTATTCCGCACATGTTATTATCCGGTTAATTAAAGTGTGAGTCCCAGTCTTTCTGCCGCAAGCTTCACCATTGCAGGGTTTTCGTCCTGAGTAATCTTCTCTATCCCCTCTTCGCGGGGCATTGAGCCTGATCGCACAATACCGGCAATCTCCCATGCGTAGGGGTGAAAGCCGAACTTCTTTTTGTGGATATGGTTAGCAAGTGCATTAAGGAGGCAGTTTGTTGAATTGGAATCTGTATCATCAGGCTTCTGCCAGCCGAGTTTACTAATCTCTTCAATTATATAATCTTCGTTATAATCAAAGAAAGCAAGGGGGTGAATGTTTATGGGCCAGCGTTCTTTATCACTTTTCAGGTCGTCATCTGTGAGGAAAAACTGAGAAATCTCAGGTTCACGCGATACAAGTGGATCACGCACTGATTTGTTGGTGAACACCTGCATCCTTGCGCCTGTCTGCATAATTGCTGAGCTGATTGGAGCCTGCCCCGGAGACCAGCCGTAAGCAACCAGGGGTATATTCATTTCAATTGCGGTTTTAAGCACCATGGATTTTACAACGCCTATGCATGTTGTGCAGATAGAGCTTGCCCTGTCCAGGGTCTTTGGTGAATAGAAGTCCTCTGAAGCGGCTTTTTTAAATGCCGACTTCATTATGCCGAAGGGTGGTCGCACAATCATCCCTGTTGCGCCTGCCGCATCTGCCATTCTTGTGATATTAATCATAGCCTGGGGAGATAGGAATCCGTTATCAAGTGTCCAGGCGAGGATACGTAGGCCGTACTTCTGCGCAAGGAGCATCATAGTGTAGGTGGAGTCCTTCCCTCCGCTGTAAGCCATAATTACGTCATAAGAGCTTTTACCTTTTTTTTCTATAAGGAGATTTTCAAACTCCCGCAGATATTCACTTTTTTTATCATCATCAGCAACAAGCCCGCCAGTGCAGTAGTTGCATACTCCGTCAGAATCGAATGATATGCCGGGGAATTTTTCAGAAAGGACACACCTTTTGCAGTATTTCATCTTTATCTGACTCCCTTACGTTCAAGGAATGCCACCAGGTTTTTGACAGAATCAAGATTTTCAGGGATAAGCTCCTCATCCTCTATTGTTATGGAGTATTTCTCTTCAAGAAACATAACCAGTTCAAGAATACCGGTTGAGTCAATTATTCCGCTGTCTACAAGGGACTCTTCAGGTGAGATCTCTTTCTGGCTTCGACCTGTTATGAAATTTTCTTTTATGAAAGTTATAAGTACATCGCTTACAGATGAGGCCTGGACACTTTCCATTTATATACCGCCATTATTAATATTTTTATAGTTAATAGTTATGCTGATTGTTTCAATTTAATCACCGGCATTGACAGTCTAAAAGATTTTTTTATTG
>DINC01000053.1 GCA_002425885.1 Spirochaetia bacterium UBA5550
TATATGCTACTGCATATAATCAGGTCAAGAATTTTATTTTTAGAAGGCCGCTATTCTACTTATCTTTATGATGATGTTTCTCTTCCCTCGACCGAAGAGCTTCAACCATATCCCTGAAGAGTTCATAGAAATCTTTNNTTTATCACGGAGATTTCTTGGAGATGGAAGTCTGCCATCTATTATCTCTTTCATATAACCTGACATGACGTAAACCGGTCCGGAAATTCTGTGAGTAATTTTTATTATCATTATAAACAAAATAATTCCCTGGAACACAACACAAAGAACCAGAGAGACAAGGAGAAGCCTGTTATAATGGGTAATCTTATTTATATTATGCTGATTCTGTTCATGATTCCTTTGAAGCATCACAGACATATCACCGAAATTGCCGTTATCGCTGCAATTAATCGTTGTATCCTGCATAAGCTGAAATATATTATTTTCAATTTCATATATATTACTGATTTTATCATTATTATACACTATACTCGCCGCAATAGCAGCAATTATAATCAGTGAAACCGCTGCTGTAACACCTATGACCGAAAAAGCAGCCTTCAGCTGGAATTTCCGGTCAATTATATACTTTTTCCGTTGTGTCATAAATATAACCTCTCAAAAAAACTTAACATGTTATATGATAATAATTAACTGAATCAGGCAAAAAATAAACTAAAAAAACTTATTTATAAGACCGGTATTTCCGATCATCCTGAAAAAAAGCCCCAGCGGCAAACCTATAACATTTGTAACAGACCCTTTAATTGAATCAACAATCATATCCCCGTTGTCCTGAACAGCATATGAACCCGCCTTATCGCAATAATGAATAAGGTCAAGATACCTGTTAATGGATTCATCACTCAGCTCCTTAAAAAAAACTGCGGACTGTTCGTATGCGGATACTTTTTTAAAAGCTCCGTTAACAGGATATGCTAAACATATACCTGTAATTACGGAATGCTCTCTCCCGGACAGGAGACGCAGCATGGAAAAAGCCTCGCTGCGCGACAGAGGTTTCCCCAGTATATAATTATCGATTGTAACAATTGTATCAGACGTAAGGCAAAAAACTTCTTCATCCATTCCTGAGAGGACTGCATCCATCTTGGCATCAACAATCCTTAAAGTGTAATCAACAGGTTTTTCTCCATGGATAATACATTCATCTATATGCGGAGGGACTATTTCTATTTCACCGAATAGAGGCTGAAGGAGTTCCCTCCTTCTGGGAGAGGCTGAACCTAAAACAAATTTCATTACTNNTTTAGTATAACCTTTTCATTTATCTTGTAAACATTTGTGACGTTTTTGACCTTTTTAATACGTTTGATTATGTTATTAAGATGTTCATTGCTTTTCACTTCAAGTATAAATTTAAGTAGAGCCACCTCTCTGCCGGTAAGCTGAGCTTCGACTTTTATAATATTGCATTTCGCGAGAGATATCTCATCAGTAACATCCTTCAGAAGGCTTGGCCTGTCAATTGCCTCAACAGAGAGTTTGACCGGGTATTTATTTGTATCATCCTTATCCCAGATGATATTTATAAATCTCTCCTGCTCCCCTTTGAGCCGCTCAAGAGACTGACAGCTTTTCCGGTGAATAGTGATCCCCCTGCCGCGTGTAATGAAACCCACAACATCATCTCCAGGTATAGGCTGACAGCACTGTGCAAGCTTTATCATTACATTGCTTGTCCCTTCGATGCTTATCCCTACTTTTCTTTCGCCGGAAATATTTTTTATCTTAAGCTGTTCATCTTCCGGGATTGTTACACTGGCTTTTTTAACTTCCTTCTTCTTATCTTCCTTTTTTTTCTGTTCTTCATCAGTTCTGGCAAGATCATCATTATTCTTCCTGAGCCAGTTTCTGATTTTATATCTTGCAGCGCCGGATTTCACGAACTTAAGCCATGCTTCAGAGGGGCGGGCATTTTTGCTCGTAAGAACTTCAATAATATCTCCGCTCTTGAGCCTGGTTCTAAGCGGAACCAGCTTGTTGTTAACCTTCGCGCCTGAACACTTGTGCCCCACTTCCGTGTGTATTGCGTATGCAAAATCCACAGGCGTCGCGCCTTTACCGAGTTTCACGATCATACCTTTAGGGGTAAACACAAAGATCTCATCCTCGTAGAGGTCCATCTTCACAGTGGATACGAAATCCCGTGTATTCATGGTATCAAGGTTAATTCCGCTGAACGAATCAAGAATCGAAAGATTCCTGTAATCCCGCTTTGCCCCCTCCCCGTCCTCTTTATAGACCCAGTGTGCGGCAATACCCATCTCCGCAGTGTTATCCATCTCCCTGGTTCTTATCTGTACTTCAAGGGGTAATCCTTCGGGGCCTATTACTGTTGTATGAAGAGACTGGTACATATTGGATTTAGGGACTGCTATGTAATCCTTGAATCTCCCCTCAATTGGCGACCATATAGAATGCACTATTCCCAATATGGCGTAACAATCTTTGATCTCATGCGTAATGAGTCTTATTCCTCTGATGTCAAATATATCGTCAAAACTTTTTCCGGTAAGCTGCATCTTGCGATAAATCGAATAGTAGCTTTTCGCGCGGCCCTTTACTTCAACACCGATATTAAGGTCTATAATCTTTGAAGTCAGAATTGTCCTGACATTTTCAATATATAATTCAGTTTCATTCTCTTTCTGAGCAAGCCTGCCTCTTATATCTTCAAACTCCTCTCTGAAAAGCACATGAAAAGAAAGATCTTCAAGTTCTGTTGCAAGCCTCGATATACCAAGCCTCCTTGCTATCGGGGCATAAATATCAAGAGTCTCCTTTGCGATACGCTGCTGTTTATGCTCAGGCTGAAACATTATTGTCCGCATATTATGGAGTTTATCAGCTAATTTTATTATTATGACACGAATATCTTTTATCGTAGCAAGAAGCATTTTTCTTAAAGTTTCAGCCTGTGCATGAGACCTGGAACGGTTTTTCAGAGATGAAATTTTTGTAACACCGTCAACAAGCATGGCGGTATCTTCGCTGAATTCAGTTTTAATAAAATCATAAGAGTAAGCTGTATCCTCAATTACATCATGAAGAAGGGCTGCGCAGATTGTTGTTGTGTCAAGTTTAAGCATAGCGAGGGTTATGGCGACCTCAAGAGGGTGTATAATATACGGCTCACCTGAAAGCCGCAACTGGCCTTCATGAGCTTTCAGAGCTGTCTCATAGGCCTTTCTCACCATGTCTGTGTCAGATTCAGGATCATTCTGAACTATAAGATCTATGAGAGTATCAATATCTCTCTTTCTGATTTTAAATTCAAATGCCGTCATATTTATACATTATAGATTCCATCTCTTAATACTAAATATAATATAACTCTCGTATATATTATCAATTTGAGTACCAATACATTTNNCTATATCAAGTCAAGTCATATATTTTAAAGTGTCATGTTTTTTAGTTAATGCCTGAATAGCCGCCCGATTATGCTAAAGAAAATCCGCGCCTCTGCCGATAATAAAAAAAAATGTGAACACAAAAAAGC
>DINC01000245.1:0-14445 GCA_002425885.1 Spirochaetia bacterium UBA5550
GTTGATTATCTTTCTTATATAAACAGAAGTAAAAATGGAAAAGTTATCCATGCATACGCTCCCGCTTCAATTAAAACAGTTATTGAAAACTCTGTAAATAGTATATCTGCTTTTAGAAACAATAGCAGTATCAGCTGCTGTTGTATTATCGAAAACGGCAAAAATGAAATTCAGATTGACTCTGAATCATTTAAAAAAATAATTTTATGTATAACCTGTTTTCTTTTTTCTATTAATGATACCGGTTCTATTAATTTCCGGGTTTCTTCAGATTCAGAAACTCTTTCATTAAGTGTTTCCCGGATTGGAACTGATGAAGATTGTGCCCGTTCTGAGGGCGAGCCTTTTGATTCTGCTGCTTTGAGTGAAACTTCACTGCTCTGGTATTTATTAACTGAAGAACTGATATCCATTGCAGGGGGGCAGAGTGAGCTCTGTCAGCGGAGTGACGGGGAGCCCCTGTGGTTTCTGACTTTGCCTTTATCTCAGCATGCCCCGGTTGCAGAAAGTGAGTCTGTACAGGTTGAAAAAGTAAATCATAGGGAATTTGTTCTCATGGTTATTGATGATGATCCTGATACGTTAATTCCTGTTAAGGCTATTGCTGAACATGAGTTCGGAGGTTTATGCAGAGTTGTTCATGCCTGCACCGGCAGCGAGGGGATTGATCTGCTCGGCAGGATAAGGCCTGATATAATACTTCTTGATCTTTCTCTCCCTGATATTAATGGGTTGTCGCTGGTGCGGAATATAAGAAATTTTTTTACGCGTGATACAGTTGCAGTGATTGCTTTTACCGGGCATGATTTGGGGTTGAACAGGGAAAAATTGATAAATTCAGGTTTTGATGATATTATTATAAAACCATTTCATATCAATGAATTTATTCAAAAGATCAGGAGTTGGATTAAATAAAAAATGATCAGAATTCTGGCAATAGACGACAGCAGGGATAACCTGATTACGCTTACTGCAATTTTAAGGAACCATTTCCCCGAGGCGGAGCTTCTGTCATCGATTTCACCCTCTGATGGTATTGAGCTTGCTGTTGAACGAAAACCGGATGTAATTATTGTTGATTATATTATGCCATTGATGAACGGTATCGAAGTCTGTAAAAAGCTTAAGTCGAATTCTGAAACTGCAATGGTTCCTGTAATTCTTATTACAGCTTCAGATACAACACCTGAGATAAGAGCTGCGGCTTTTGAAAATGGTGCGGACGCATTTATTACAAAACCTGTTGATGAGATTGAACTTGCAGCTCAGATGAAAGCAATGCTCCGTATTAAAAATTCAGAAGACTTCCTTAGACAGAACAACAGGCTTCTTGAAAACAACCTGGCAATAAGTACTGCCAATCTTCAGATAAAAGAAAACAATTTCAGTTCTCTCTTTAACAGTATAAGTGATATTGTTCTTATACATGACCTTGAGGGAGCAATCCTTGAAGTAAACAGAAGCGGTCTGGATTACTTCGGTTTGGCCGAGGACGAGGTAATCGGAAAATCTGTTCTGAATTTTTTTAACTATCAGTCAGTTACTGATATTTCATCCAATATCATGAAACTTTCATCCATGGACAGGAAGATTATTGAAACATCAATAAAAAATGCCAAGGGTGAAATTGTACCTGTTGAGGTAAGCAGCAGGCTTGTGGAGTTTAACAACGATTTCGCCATATTAAGCGTTTTTCGTGATGTCAAAGAAAAGAGAAGCAGTAATGAACTGAAGAGGCTTATCTCTCACCTTATTGAGGAGTCTGACGATGCCGTAATTGGTGTGACACTTGGCGGGGAGATCGTAAGCTGGAACAGCAGTGCAGCCAAGATATTCGGATATTCGGTAGATGAAATAACCGGTTCATTATACTCTGTGCTTATTCCCCCACATCAGCCCGATTTTTTCCCGTATCTTCTTGAACGGATACGCAGCGGAGAAAAGATCGATCATTATGAAACCGTAAGCGTGAGTAAAACCGGTGATGAAATTTATATTACTCTTAAAATCGTACCGATTCGTGATTCGCTCGGAGAGATAATAGGAGCTTCAATTATTGAGCGTGATGTAACAGAGGAACAGCGGGCAAGGGAGAAAATCCGGAAGGGTAAAGATTTTCTAAAAAATCTCGATGAGATAAATCCCGCGTTTTATGTAGCTATAGATTCAGCCGCGAATATTATGTCAATGAACAGAACTATGCTTATTGCCCTTAATTACACCCTGAGCGAGGTTGTGGGGAGAAATTACATCGAGCTTCTGTTTCATGAATCTGACAGGGCAATACAGCGGCAGGATTTCATGAAGATGATTCAGAAAAAGAAAATAATCACAAGTGAAACTTCAATCATTACAAAAACCGGTGAAGAGATTCTTGTGGAATGGCATGGTAAACCTGTTATCAAAATGAACGGCAGAGTCGATTTTATTTTTCTTGTGGGTATTGACATAACAGAACGTAAACGTCTGGAAAAAGCAGTGATGGAGACAAATGCGGCTGAGAGACTGAAAATAGGTCAGGACCTTCACGACAGGCTTGCGCAGCACCTTGCCGGGATCTCTTTCAGGAGTGAACTTCTCAAGCTTAAGATTAGTGATAATATGCCGGACGCAGTTTCTGATATTGACGATATAGTCGGCCTTGTGGGTACAGCGATCAATAAGACCCGCGAAATCGCCAAAGAGCTCTGCCCTGTGGAGATAAGGCCGGGGGGGCTCCTCTCTGCTGTTGAAAGCCTGAGGGATGAAGTTAAACAGAGTACAGGGGCAAGTATACTGATTAAATGGGACACCGGAGTCAACGTCACAGGTAAGCTTGAGCTCTCCAATCTTTATTATATAATAAGGGAGTCGATTTATAATTCAATTGAGGTAAACAATTCTAAAAATATTGTTGTGACTCTTCATAAAGACGGCACTATCGGGGTTGTGGAGATCATGGATGACGGGAGTGATTTCGATTCAATAGATAAAGAAAAGAACCGACTCTTTCAGAGCATGATACGATACAGGTCATGGCTCATGGGCGCATCCAGTGAAATGATGAGCAACCCGGGGGGCGGAGTTACTATAGCCTGCCGGTTTAAACTCAGTGGTGAGATTCTTAATCCCGATGAAGGGAAAAAATGGCCGGAAACAAAAAAAGGGAAGAGCAGGGCGAAATCCACTGTGCTGCTTGTTGATTCTCATCCGGTTGTACGCCAGGGACTGAAACAGATACTTGAGATGGAGAAGGATATCGCAGTGGCTGGTGAAACAGGTAATGCCGAGGAGGCGCTTAAACTCATAGGACGGCTCCGGCCCGATATTATGACTGTGGATATATCCCTCAGCGGCACAGGTGGGATTGATCTTATTAAAGCCTGCAAAGAAAGGTATCCCACACTCCCCATACTTGTTCTCTCTATTTATGAAGAATCGATTTACGCCGAAAGGGCAATAAGGGCCGGCGCGCGGGGCTATGTCATGAAAGATGAATCACCCGCAGTAATTGTCAACGCTGTCAGAACCGTGCTTGAAGGGCGGCAGTTTATGAGTGATACTCTTAAACAGAAGCTCCTTGATAAGCTTTATTCACCCAAATCAGATGATGCTTCAGCCCTGGTGGATTCCCTCACTGACAGGGAGTTCGAGATTTTTCAGCTGATAGGACATGGACTGGGTAACAGACATATAGCGGATAAGCTTCATATCAGTGTAAAAACGGTAGAAAACTTCCGCGAAAAGATAAAAAACAGGCTTAATATCAATTCCTCATCGGAATTAATTCAATTTGCTGTAAACTGGATTATGAACAAGACCTCATGATTATAGGGGAATTCCCCCTTATGTTTAAAAGATTTTTCCCCTATTTACAATCCCCCTTTTTTATACGTATGTTATAGCATACTTAATCAGTTAAATGTAATGTATATGGTTGGTCCGGTTACAATACCTGTCTTTCACGCCGGTAAAAGAACCGTTCTTCCATGTAGGTAATCAAGAATACTGACTTAGAGGTTGGATATGGATTATAAGTCTGGAGTATGTAATTTTTGCGGAACCGGATGCGGCAACTACCTCAAGATAACAGATGGTAGGATCACGGGGGTATTCTCCTCCCGGAACCACCCGGTAAGTAAAGGGAGACTGTGTGTCAGGGGATGGCATCTCCATGAGTGGCTGATGACAGATCAGCGGATAGATGCTCCCATGATCAGGGTTGACGGCTCATTAAAGAAAGTGAGCTATGAAGAGGCAGTTAATTTCATGATGGACAGGATGTCGGCTTATAAGGGGAAGGAAAATAAAGAGATAGGCTTCCTCGCTTCACCGAGATCATCAAATGAAAATAACTATCTTTTCATGAAACTTGCAAGGGGTGTATTTAAAACGAATAATATCACCCTTGATTCAGAATCAGGCCATAAAGCGAGCCTGAATGTGTTGTCAGAGGGTACCGGATTCGCGGGTATGACAGGTTCTCTCGAGGATATCGCGAAAACAGATTTCATACTGGTTGTCGGTTCAGATCTTACAAAGATGAATCCTATAATCGGAAGTGAGATACACAAAGCGCAGATGTCCGGAACAAAAGTCGTCACAATATGCAGCAGAAGTTCCCAGATCGCCAAGCTCAGCAATGTGCATCTTCAGATTAAACCGGGATCTAAAAAAGTTATTCTCGGTGCACTTGCCAAAGCTGCAATTTCATCAGGTGCAGCTGATTCAGATTATATCAGTAAATTCACTGAAGGGGTTGAAGTTTTTAAGAATTCAGTTAATTCGCTGGAACCTGCTGATATTGAAGCACTCACAGGTGCTGATTATTCATTAATCACCTCAATTGCCGAAGAGCTATGCAAATCATCATCTGCAATGGCGTTCTGGTCAACTGGAATCGCCGGACTTGATCAGGATACAGTAAGCTACATCTATGACCTGTTTCTTGTGGCAGGGAAGATAGGGAAAGAATTCAGCGGTGTTAATCCCATAGCCGGTATTGCAAACCTTCAGGGCGGATATGACATGGGAGCTGCTCCTGACCTTCTTACAGGATTTCAGAAGATCAACTCTGACGCTGCTTCGAAGTTCGAGAAAGCCTGGGGTACAACACTGAATAAAGAAGCAGGCAGAGATATCTATGATCTTCTTGCTGATAAAAATTCAGGGCTCAAAGCGCTTGTTGTAGCAGATCATGATGAAGGCATTGTGAGATACGAAAAGGAGATCGAAGCTCTGGACTTCGTTGTTTACTTCGGTGCTTATGATAACCCGTTTATTAAACACGCTGACGTGGTGTTCCCTGTGGCTGCTCTTATAGAAGACAACGGAACATATACTAATACAGAGAGAAGGGTTCAGCTCTCACAGAAACGTATTGAACCATTTGAGAATGTAATGCCGGGATGGAAACTCTTCCCGATGATTGCAGCAAAAGCATCACAGAACTGGAATTACAGTTCTGCTGAGGATGTATTTAAAGAGATAACATCTCTCACTCCTGAGTATGCCGGATTAACTTATGCTAAACTTATTGATTCCATGGGTATTCAGTGGCCATGCAATGATAAGAATCCTGCGGGATGCAGACGGCTTGATGCAGAGAAGGCAGGGAGAAAATTTAAATTCGCTGATGTTTCAGGGAACTATAAAACTCCATCAGCTACTGCTGAATATCCTTTCCTCCTGATAAGAGGGCAGGGTGAACACTTCTGGCATCAGAACAACATAATGAAAAAGAGTTATATTCCTAAACGTGAGTATAACGCCACTCTTCTTGTTTTCCCGGAAGGTTATGTTGAGATCTGCAAAGAGGATGCAAAGGCCCTTCAGGTCCGTGAACACTGGGGCGTTAAGATTGTTTCAGCCAGCGGTGCAATGAAGGTTTCAGTTAAGATCTCTGATGATGTGAAACCTGGAACTGCTTATGTGCCGTACTTCATCCGTGAAATGATTACAGAGTTCCTTCTCGAGCATAAGAGCGATATCGGCAGGGGAGAAGACGCTATAATTCCAGTCAGGATAGAGAGGGTATAAGTTATGTATCTGATAGAAAAAAATAATGTAATGAAATTAGCTGAAGAGCTCGCTAAAAGTTACGATCTTTACGGCCCCGTTATAGATAAGGAGACAAAACAGGTTTTTTTCAACAAAGTTGAAAATGCTTCTGAAATAAGCCTTACAGCAGAAATTCCTGCTCTCCCTCCAAAGACTATTGTTTTCCCCCAAATTGAAAGGATAACAAAGTATAAATACGATAAGACAGCGAAGAAAGCTGAAATAGCTATGACCTATGATGACAGAAGTAAAGCTATTTTTGGTATCAGGCCATGTGACCTTACAGGCATTCTTGTGCTGGACAGATTTTTCCTGGGACAGGAATTCGTTGATGATGTTTATAAAGAACACAGGAAGAGGATGTTCATAGTCAGTAATACATGCGTGGTTCCTTTTAAACAGTGTTTTTGCGTTTGTACAGACAGCGGTCCTGCTGCTGATGAAGGCTATGATCTTAATCTGACTGAAATTGGTGATATGTATCTTGTTGAAACAGGAAGTGAGAAGGGGAAAGCCTTTGCTGAAAAGATGGGGCTTAAGCCTGCCGGTGATGAATACATCACTCTTAAAAAGAAGGCAGTTGATAAATCTATCTCTCTTTTTGAAAAAGTTGCCACAGACAACAAAGCATGGATCTCCCGTGTTATGAACAGGGTCACCACAGGTTTCATAAAAGATGATGTCTGGAAGCATATCGGAAACCAGTGTTTCGAATGCGGCGCATGCTCATTTGTTTGCCCGACATGTTCATGTTTCAACATAGAGGATCACAACAGGTTCGACGGTTCCACTGACAGGCTCAGGGAATGGGACTCATGTTCTTTCGAAGGCTATACAAAGATGGCTGGAGATCACAACCCGCGTCACCCTGTTGAAGATAGAAGAAATAAAAGGTTTTTCTGCAAGCTTTCATATTCACAGTCAAAGAAATATCTGAGACCGGGATGTGTAGGGTGCGGAAGATGCCAGTGGGTCTGCCCCGGCGATATAGGTTTGCCGAATGTTGTTACATACATCAGACGGGAAATAACAGAGTAGGTGATTATCATGAGCAATATGGATAATAAAATCGTAACATTACCTGAAATAGCAACAATTGAAGAGATAAAAGATGAGATACAGGATGTAAAGACATTCTATATTAAATTCGATAATCCCGAAGTTCAGAAAAATTTTNNTAAATGGAAATCAGGGCAGATTGTAATGCTGACAATCTTCGGTGCAGGAGAAGCTGCTTTTTCTCTCCCCGGAGCTCCGGAGAATGACAGGTTCCACCTCTCTATCAAGAGAGTCGGAAAAGTTACATCTGCACTCTTTGAACTTGAACCGGGTGATAAAGTCGGTATAAGAGGACCATTCGGTAACGGATTTCCCTTTGCGGAATTTAAAGGGAAAAATCTTATATATGTAGCAGGCGGTATCGGGCTCATTCCGCTGCGGTCATCCATTGTGCATGCACTTCAGCACAGGGAGGATTTCGGAAGGATTATTGTTCTTCTCGGTGCAAGGACTCCAAATGATCTTATGTACCAGAATAATATTGAAGAATGGCTTAAGATTCCGGGATTTGAATGCTATGTAACAGTGGATCAGGCTACACCGGACTGGAAGGGGGAAACAGGTTTTGTTCACACTCTTCTCGATAAAGCAAATGTTCCTGTAGATAATACAATGGCATTTGTTTGCGGCCCTCCAATCATGTTTAACTCCGTAATCGGGGAACTGATGAAGAGAGGACTAAGGGAGGACAATATCCTGTCAACTCTTGAAAGACATATGAAGTGCGGAATAGGCAAATGTCAGCACTGCGCCATAGGGAGAACTCTTGTGTGTACTGACGGCCCTGTTTATACTTATAAGCAGATTAAAACTCTGGGTGAAGAGATCTGATGAATACTCTACTGTCAGACATAAAAAATACTGTTAGCAGCAGCTGCTGCCTGGTCGGTATGGGAAATTTCCTGAAAAGCGATGACGCTGTGGGACTTTACATAATCGAATCAGTAAAGAAAGCTGCGGGTAACAGGGAAGGGATCTACAATGTTGAAGATGTTATAGAAGCTTATGTTTTTAAAATTGCTGAACTTGAGTGCGACAATGTTGTTGTTATTGACGCAGTTAAGGCAGAGGCGGAAACAGGCTCAATAATTTTCGGAAGACTTGAAGATGAATTTGAAGAGCTCGGCGGAACACTATCTACACATAAGCTGGCTCTTAAAATGTCAGGCAGAATTTTCAGAGAGCATAACAAGGTCACCTATCTTCTCGGAGTTGTTGTTGATAATACGGATTTCGGCGCTGAACTTTCACAGACAGTGAGAGAAACCGCTGATGTTTTAATAAAGCTTATCATTGATGCGTTAAATTGTGAAAAAGGAGTTGGTAAATGAATACTGACATTTACGGAAACCTGTTTACAGCTATGGCCATCCTTGCCGCCTCTGCGGTTGTTTCCCCCATCGTGGCAGGAACAAAAAGGAAAATGGCGGGCTGGATAAATTTTATAATGGTAACAATTGCAGCTATATTTCTCCTTCATATAAGTTATGCGGTTATTTTTAAAGCTGTTCCACAGGGATCAACAATAATTAACCTGGGACCCCTGGGTATTTATTTCCTTGTGGACAGCTTTTCCGCTTTTTTTATCGCAATTGTTTCTTTTATGGCTGTTATGAGTTCATTTTATTCAATAGAGTATATGGACCACTACCATGATTATAGTCTGAGCGGATTTTATTTTAATCTGCCGGTTTTTATTTTAGGTATGATTGCACTGCTTACAGTTGATGACCTTACAACAGGTTTTACAATTGCGTGGCAGCTTATGACAATAGCTTCATACTTCCTGATTAAATTTGAATTCAGGGAAAAGAACGTAGTTTATGGAGCAAACAAGTACCTTGTGTTAATGGAGCTTGCCTGGGCGCTTATTGTCGGGTCAACTTTTCTTGTAAGCGGTTCTTCAATGGGTGATTCACTCCATTTAATAACAGAGAACCTGGGACATACCTCCCCCGTAATGATGTACGCAGTGTACGGGCTTATTCTCATAGGCTTCGGTTTTAAGGCCGGTATGTTCCCCTTCGGACAGCTCTGGCTGCCTGATGCGCACTCAATTGCTCCGTCACCTATCAGCGCGCTCCTTTCAGGTGTTATGCTGAAAACCGGTATATATGGGATAATGAGAACATTTTTCTGGATGATACCTCACGGTGAAGGTGTACACTTCAACGGTTTTCTCTGGGGAACAATAATCGCGTCATTCGGTGTTGTTACACTGTTTGTCGGTACTGTCCAATCTATGAAGCAGAGTGATTCCAAGAGGCTCCTCGCTTACAGTTCAATCGGTCAGCTTGGATATATTATATTTGCAATCGGCGCGTCGCTTGTGCTTTTCAATTCAGAGAGTCAGTACATGAAGCTCCTTGCGCTTGTGGTGATTATCGGGGCACTCTATCATGTAATAAATCACGCGGTTTTCAAGGGCCTGCTCTTCCTTGTCAGCGGGAGTGTTCTTTATACAACAGGTACTAAAGATCTGAATAAACTCGGCGGGCTTATTAATTTCATGCCGGTAACAGCTATTGTGGCAGGTATAGCATCACTTTCAATTGCGGGGGTTCCACCTTTCAGCGGATTCGCAAGTAAATGGACTATAATCTCATCTACTGTTCTCGCAGGGAGCGAAGTGATGTTTCTTGTAATCTTCGGAATAATAGCACTTTTTACAAGCGCTGTTACTCTCTCCTGTTATGTGAAGTTCTTCGGAATGACATTCACATCAACAGGTACAGAATGGACAGTTAAAAAAGATATTAAAGAAGTACCTTTTATGATGCTTGCGCCGAAAGTAGTTCTTACAGCGCTTTGCATAATTCAGGGACTTCTCCCGTTCGTATATTATAATGTAATAATTGATGTGTTCCGGAATTCGAGCATATCAACTCTTACAAGCGCATTCAGGCATGCTGAGTTTAATAATCACATATTCAGTTCAATGAACGGAATATCATTCACAGTCCCGGGTATGGCTGGAGCAGTTTCTTCAGCAGCAGTGCCGGTTGTGATACTGATTGTTGTTTCACTTGCATTTGTTTTAGCAAAACTATTCAAAAATTCCGGCGGTTCAGAGGAGAGAGAAGCTCCAACCTGGCTCTGCGGTTATGCTGAACTTAATAACCTTAACAGGTATCCGGATAGAAGCATGTTCGCGTCACTGAAGGGTTTCTTCTGGTGGACAGGCGGAAACGTTAAGAAGTGATGGAATGGAAAATAAGGTGAGAGGTTGGATATGAACTCATTGGATAAAGTATTAAAAGCATTACAGGATAAATTCGGGGCAGGTATTACAGGTCACGCGTCGCCGCTCCCCACAAGGCTGTTTATAAATATAAAAGCTGAAATGGTGAGAGAAATTTCAAATGAAGTTGTAACACTCGGCGGAAGATACCTTGTGGGTATCGGCCATGATAATATTGCCCGCGACGGGAATATAGGTATGATTCATACGTTCGGTTTCGATAAAGATAACTTTATAGTACACCTGAACGCGGCAGTACCCGGCAGTAACCCGGTTATGCCTTCAATAACTCCGGACATCCCCGGTGCAGGCTGGTCAGAAAGGGAATACCAGGATCTTCTTGGTATGAAATTTGAAGGGCATCCGAAACCAAAGAGACTTGTTGTTGCTGATGACTGGCCGGCTGACATATTCCCCATGAGAAAGGAAGTCCCTTATAACATGGTCCCGCCGGCTGCTGAAGATGTTGCATATCAGCTTGATGAGTGCCCTGAGGGATGTTCAATAATTCCGGTGGGCCCTTTCCATACAGCGCTTCATGAACCGGAACATTTTGCAGTATATGTTGATGGCGAGACAATTAAAGGGTGCGACTACCGTGGATTTATGACTCACAGGGGTATTGAGAAACTCTGTGAATCCCAGGTAAGCTATAATGAAGTGCCGTTTATTGCTGAAAGGATCTGCGGTATCTGCGGTTCTGTTCATGCCACAGCTTATTCACAGGCAGTTGAAATGGCTGGTGGAATACCTGTTCCTAAAAGGGCGGAATATATAAGAAGCCTTCTTCTTGAAATTGAGAGGCTTCATTCTCATCTCCTCTGGCTTGGAGTTGCGGGGCACCTTATCGGATTTGATACAGTGTTCATGCAGTCATGGAGAGTCAGGGAAAATATTATGTGGCTCAGTGAGAGAATTACCGGTAATAGGAAAACTTACGGCATGGTAATTGTCGGCGGAGTCAGAAGAGATATCACTCCTGTAATCGGTGAAGATATCCTTAAAGTCTGCGCTAAAGTGGAAGAGGAAGTAAAAATAATACATAAATCAATTACGGGTGACACTGCATTACACAAAAGGACAAAAGGTGTAGGTTATCTTTCAAAAGAAGAGGCCATCAAATGGAGTCTGGTGGGTCCTGTTGCACGCGCAAGGGGTATCGACATTGATGTAAGAAGGGATCATCCGTATGCCGCCTACAGCGAACTCCAGTTCAACGTACCGGTAGTAGATACCTGCGATGTCTGGGGAACGCTTGTAGTCCGGCTTCTTGAAATCTATGAATCAATAAGTCTTATAAGGCAGATTATCGCAAAAATGCCTAAAGGCGAAATACTTACAGAACTGAGCGAAGAGATACCTTCCCTCAAACATGGAATTTCAGTTGTTGAAGCTCCGCGCGGTGAATCAGTTCACTTCGTAATTACAGGTGAGGAGAACAGGCCTGACAGGTGGCGTGTCCGCGCCCCGACCTATCCGAATCTCCAGGCGATACCTGCGATGCTCCTTAATGATCAGTTTGCTGACTTCCCGATCATTGTAGGAAGTATTGACCCCTGCTTTTCATGTACAGACAGGGTTGAGGTTGTAAGTGTAACATCCGGGAAGAAAAGAATTATGAGTAAGTCTGAAATTGAATTTATATCACGCGGTAACAGGTGAGGAAGGTAGATTATGGATATAGTATACATTGTTGTTAATATAGTTATATTCCTTGCTTTCGCTCCTCTTTTCGAAGGGATTGTGAGAAAGCTTACAGCGAAGGTGCAGTCAAGGCAGGGCCCACCTATTATACAGCCCTATTATGACATAATTAAGCTCCTCGGTAAAGAGAATTTTATAGTGGACAACTGGGCTTTTACTCTTGCTCCGCTTATGTCATTCGCGGCAATAATTTCAGTAATCTGTTTTGTACCATTGGGGTATAAAGCAAATTTCCTGACACAGTACGCTGATGTAATTACTATAATATACCTTCTTACGCTGGGTGGAGTTTCAATACTGCTGGGTGCTTTATCAAGCAAAAACACTTTTGCGATGATGGGAGCAAGCCGTGAGATGGTGACTATGATTATGGTTGAACCGGTACTTGCAATGACTTTCTTTGTGGGCGCTGTCAAGGTGAAGAGCCTCGGTATAGATTCCACGATATTCAGCGTAATGAATACCGGTTATTCCTGGGCAGTGGTGCTCATGATGGCGCTATATCTCATGGCGCTCCAGGCATTTGTCGGGAAACAGCCCTTTGATATAGCTGAGGCTGAGCAGGAGATTCTTGAAGGGCCATTTATTGAATACAGCGGTCCAAACTATGCTCTCTTTAAATATTCAATGATGCTTAAGCAGATGTTCTATGCGTCACTCTTTGTAATGGTTTTTGTACCATTCCTATACACGGGTGTATACGCTCTTGATATTGTTATTCAGCTTTGTGAAATCGCTCTTGTTTATGTTCTGATTGCTCTTGTGGGTGCAACAAACCCAAGGCTCAGAATAGACCAGGCTGTAAAATACTATGCTGTACTGATTGTTCTTGCGCTCAGCGCTGTGGGACTTTCTGTTTACGGCATATAACGGATAGGAGGCGTTTATGTGGCTTACAAGTAAAATCAAACAGGTTTTAATGGTAATAAAACCGGGTGTGGTCACTCTGAACTATCCGTTCGAGAAGAGGCCTGTTCCGGAGAATTTCAGAGGAGCGCCATACTGGGATCACGAAAAATGTATCGGCTGCGGAGGGTGCGCTAATCACTGCCCTGCAAGGACTATACTTATACGTGATATCTGTCAGGAGATCCGTGTGATGGTGTATGACGGCTCAAGATGTACTTACTGCGGAAGATGCGCTGATGTATGTCCTGAAAAAGCCATAACCATGACTGACAGATACGAGCTTGCAACAGACGACAGGCAGGACCTCAACGAAAGCATGGAACTCTTTATGCTCACATGTCAGAGATGCGGAAGATGCTACGACATGGAAAACGTTAACATGATCGATAGAATGGATCTTCAGGGCTATAGATACGATAATATTGAAGCAAGGGCTTTTATCAGGAAAACAACAGACAGGTTCGATCCTGAAATGCTGAAAAAGACCGCAGATTATAAAAGACCTTCAAAGATAGGAGAATAGGTATGTTTGAAAATCTGTCAAAAAAACTATTCGGAAAATCATTATGGCTGTATCACTGCAACACCGGTGCGTGCAATGGCTGTGATATTGAGATACTCAACGTACTGACTCCCTACTATGACGTTGAAAGATTCGGAATGAAGCTTGTAGCTTCACCCCGACACGCTGATGTAATGCTCCTTTCTGGGGCTGTTACAAGGCCTACACTGCCTCTTGTGAAGAAAGCATATGATGCGCTGCCCAACCCGAAACTTGTTTTCGGTGTTGGTTCCTGCGCAACAGGAGGCGGCTGCTGGTTCGACTCCTACAATGTAACAGGAGGAGCGGCGGGAGTTGTCCCTGTGAACTATTTTATACCGGGATGTCCCCCAAGACCTGAGGCTATTATCTATGCTGTGGCTCTCGCGCTGGGACTTGTTGACAAACAGGTTGCACCTGTAGAACTGAAGCAGATGGAGTTCCCGATTGATGTATATGAAAGGAACAAGGCCTGGGAAGATAGAAATACAATTTATAAGCTGATTCAGGACTGAGCGGGGAGGTAAGAGATGGCAAAAAGAATACTTCTGGTAGATGACGACAGGGATCTGGTTGTTACCCTGTCTCAGGCCCTAAAAGTTAACAATTTCGAAGTAGTTGAAGCATACAGTGCTGCTGAGGGACTTAAAAAAGTTCTCTCTGAAAAGCCTGATCTCGTAATATTTGACGTAATGATGGAGACTGATACAGCCGGATTTGAAGCAGTTTATCAGATCCGTAATAAAAGAGATACTTCAAGGTATAAAGAAGTGATAAATGTCCCGATTATAATGCTTACTGCAATAAATCAGGTGACAAATTCACGTTTTTCTCTCAATGCTGAACAGAGTTTTTTGCCCAGTATCAATGATTTTCTCACAAAACCTATAGATATAGATGAGCTTATTGAGAAAATCAACAGGTACATATAAGCCAAAAAAAATTATTTTTG
>DINC01000245.1:14461-14610 GCA_002425885.1 Spirochaetia bacterium UBA5550
CATACTCTTTATAATGCGAAACGGTGAAAGGGCCCCAGATGGAAAAAAAAATCTTAATCATTGATGATGAAGACATAGTCCTTAAAAGCTGCATCAGAATACTCCGTAATGATACATATCAGATAGACACAGCGTATTCCGGTGAGGAA
>DINC01000245.1:14650-15589 GCA_002425885.1 Spirochaetia bacterium UBA5550
AGATTGATCAGACGAAATATGACTTGGTCATTACTGATCTTATGATGCCCGGCATGAGCGGAATGGATGTTCTGAGGAGTGTTAAGGATCGGAAACTCGATCTCACCGTTGTAATTTTCACAGGTTATGCCACAGCAGAAACCGCCCGCGAAGCTCTCAAAATGGGAGCTTTTGATTATATTCCTAAACCGTTCACCCCCGAAGAATTCCGCGATGTAGTTCAGAACGCTATTAAGTCCGGAGAGGGGAGCGAGGCCACAATGCTTGACCTTATGGCAATTGTATCGCATGAACTGAAGAGCCCGGTTGCTGTTGTGCATACAACTGCGCAGACACTTGCAAAGGGATATTTCGGGAACCTTGAACCTAAGCAGAAAGAGATACTTGAAACAATAATAAGAAACTGTCAGTATCTTGAAGATATTATCAGAAGCTATATTGATCTTTCAAAAATGGAGCTGGATGATATTGAAGCATTTAACCAGAAAGTGAATCTGGTAGATGATGTAATACAAAACGTAATTGATATTCCCGAGTATTCCTCAAACATGAAGAATATGAAAATTCTGACAGATTTCAGAAGCCGTCCTGTTATTCAGGGTGATCCGAACCTTCTTCAGATTGTTGTAACAAATCTTGTAAATAACGCAATTAAATACGGAAGAGAGAATACATCAATAAAGATATCGGTGTACGAACAGGATGGTAATGCGTGGTTTTCCATCTATAATGAAGGTGTGGGTATCTCTAAAGATGATATTGATACCAGGCTATTCAGCAAATTCGGAAGATTGAGACAGAAAGGAACAGAGGGAGTTAAAGGTTCAGGCCTTGGACTCTATATCTGTAAAAAAATTATAGAGAAGCACAATGGAAAACTATGGGCTGAATCAGTAGTTGGAGAATTTGTTAATTTCTTTTTTACACTCCCCATGAGAT
>DINC01000245.1:15634-15833 GCA_002425885.1 Spirochaetia bacterium UBA5550
ACAAAAAGTATTGATTAAATTTTGTATATAAATCACTAATTAAGAGTATAATTAATATTTTAAGGGAGCGGTTTATGAAAAACAGAAGAAGAGGGCCCGATTTTGTAGTAAAAGTCATAAACTGGATATCAGGAATATCGTGGGGCATCCTGGTGACAATTTTTTTATTTCTAATAATATCAAATCCCACGTCCAAAGG
>DINC01000180.1:0-837 GCA_002425885.1 Spirochaetia bacterium UBA5550
TTCCGGTTTAATAGAAGAAGTTTAATCTTAATCCCTTAATGCGGTAATAAGTCCTATGAATCCGCATCCCCATACAATAATACAAAAACACCCGATTGCGGTAAATACATTTATTCTCTCCACCTTCTCCTTTGTAAGAATCGACTTTTGAGGATTTTCTGGATCATAATAAACTTTTACATGGAGTCCCTTTGGATAATCTGTAATAAATATCTCCGCCTTCCCTCTGTCTGTTGTATCAGGTCCGGTGGACAATAATGTAATGGAGTTACCTGAATATCCTTCCCCATCTACACTGTACGAATAGCTTATTACAGTCCTGTGCCATGTTGATGTACCATCATCATCACTTTTTTCATATACGTGAATATATGAATCTGTAATTACCCCTTCTGTCTCAGGCCATGACATACTTTCACCTGAAATCCTTGACATATCTACTCCATGATAAATGGCATAGATCCCCATAACTAAAAAAAACATCACAAACAGAAACAGAGATATCGTCACAATTAAGAATATTAAGCGCTCCAATAATGATTTAATTTCTCTTTTCATCATGCATCTTCCTGTTATTTCACTTCTGTTTCTAATAGAGTTAAACTCAAAAGACATCACCACATCATTTAACTATTCTCACTATATTGTATTTATACCTCTGATAAATTTCAAATTTTAAAAAATTGACTGTTCTGACGAGGAATCTTTGAGAAATTCAGACTTCTCAAAAAAATTTTTATTACGAAGAATCATATTCTCCCGAATTTTTTTCTGGCTGGAAATTATCTTAATTGTATCAACAGCGTTCATTTGGACATTCACAAGTCTTGTATTTAA
>DINC01000180.1:844-2960 GCA_002425885.1 Spirochaetia bacterium UBA5550
TTGTTTCTGAAACATGATTGTATTACACTATAAATATGAATGAAAATACCAGAACAAATATTTTTATCGGAAGCATAATTGCAGCAGTAATAGTATTTATAATGCTGTTAGTCGGTATTGTGCATTATAAAATATTTGACCCAAATGCGGGGATGATCCCCGGGAAATTAAACGCATTTGATCCAGTGAAATCGTTACCGGAAGTTCAGAACTTTGCCGGGAAAGATTCCATCCTTATCTCCATTAGCGCCTCTTATGTTAAGCCGGACGGCACCATGGATTTAGAAGCTAAATACCTTCCTCAAGTTACGTATATTTTTTACAGGCCCATTCATGAAGTGCATAAACCTGAGAGAGATCTCCCTGCCGGTATCATCGAGAATAAAATAGTAACCTACAATGCGGAAACAATAATTGTTTTTATACGCAAACCGGGATATTCTCATCCAACAGTTAACGGAGAAGAGACAACTGAGAGAGATACAGGGATGACAAAACATTGCAGTAAAGAAGCAAAAGATGTATATAAAGATAGAACCGTTAAAGGTCCCCCATTATCGTTTAAACAAATCTGGGAACTTGCAATAAAAAATGATGCTCCCCAGGATGCAGTTGCATTTATCACGTATGATATCTCAGGATATAAATTTTCAATTCTATATACACCTTACAATTTTAAATTCGATTTGAACGGAGACCTGATTAATTCGAAATAAAGAATTATCAATGTGCCGCTTCCCGGTTAATCCCTGTTATGAGTACAACTACAACAGGGAAGATTTTAATTAACAGTGCCATTACCGGGACTTAAAGTCAGGACTATAACAATATTTTGCTTTCCATAAGTACCAGTATGCCCCCTGAATCAGGGGCAATTCTCACGGGTAGCCCGGATGATGATTGTAAATGGGTTCCGGGTGGAATATTCTACCGTAATACAGTACTGCTTGGCAGAATTAAATTATTTTTAAATACAGGTCTGATAGAAAACGGGAGGATGATTGTACGATGAAAGAGAATAAAAGTAATAACGAACTGCGGAAAAGTCTCACACCGGATCTTATAAAATACGTGAAGAAAAGATCAGAGTTGCGCTTTCTCGAAATGGGTCCTTTATTCATGATGCTGATAGTATTCGGATTTATGGTTATAGCTTTTGATATTATTATGATTCTCTCGCTATTTCTCAGCGCAGAGGAACCCACACCTGCCGGGCTCATTATTACAACAACAGTATTAAACATACCAGTACCCTTTGTAATAGTGTTTATGATAAAGAAAAAAATTAATCTTTACCGGAGATACAGTTTTGTATTGCTGAACGGGGCTATTACAGAAGCAAAAATTAAGAGTATTGATAATGAATGGAACTACCAGATTAATGATACACCACGGACTATTCTCGATCTGGAAATTGAAGGCAGGGATATAAGAATAAAAACTTTTGCTCCTGAAATTCTCGATTACTGCATCGATTCCGTTTTAACACTAATCTGGCATGGGGATATGCCGGATATAATTATACCGGTAGAGAGTCTTAATCCCCCCCAAAAAACTGAACCCGAAACTTACAGCGTATGAAAAGATTTTTCCGGTAATCAGCTATAATATTTTCCGGCCAATCAAAGAAGTTTTAATCTTAATCCCTTAATGCGGCCACAAGTCCTATGAGTCCGCAAACCCATATGATAATCAAAAAGCCACCTATTGCGGTATTTACATTTATCCTCCCTACCTTCTCCTTAACAAGAATCGCTGTTTGCGGATTTTCAGGGTCATAAAAAACTTTTACCGGGAGGCCCTTTGGATAGTCTGTAATAAATGTCTCCGCCTCCCCCTTGTCTGTTGTATCAGGCCCGCTGGACAATAAAGTAATGGAATTACCGGAATATTCTTCCCCGTTTACACTGTACGAATAATTTATCACAGTCCTGTACCATGTAGAAGAGAAACCATCATCATCGGTTTGCTTATATACATGAATATATGAATCTGTAATTACCCCTTTAGTCTCAGGCCATGACAAACTTTCATCTGAAATCCGTGACATATCTACTCCATAATAGATGGCATAGATCCCGAAAATTAAAAAAGACATCACAAACAGGAACAGAGA
>DINC01000353.1:0-17529 GCA_002425885.1 Spirochaetia bacterium UBA5550
GTCAATACAATTCCGCTATTATATCAGCGGAGCTGTTTTGTATAAATTATCATTACCGGGAAAGATTGATAAGAGAAGAGAGGACTGCGGAATGCTGCTGATAGAAATTAATCCGGTTTAAATCCGGATTAATTTCTGAGGTTTATTCACGTATATTNNTTAATCAATACCTGTATTTCCTTTTTTGTATCCCATCTCTTCAAACTTTATATCGATATACGGTGTTGAACGGATTTCAAGCGGAGCGTATATTGTCCTGGTTGTCTTTTTTATATCAATGGTTTTGATATATTTTTTACACTTGTCACACACATCTACCCTGTATTCCTCTTCATTATCTATACTGTAATACTGAAGAGTTTCATGATCCGCGTTCTCACAGAAGGGGCAGTACATCCTTTTTGAAGCCCATTTATGACTGCAGAATCCGCAAATCAGAAAACGTTTACCATTTTCTTCAAAAAGTGACAGTTCCGGCATTGATCCGCATACAGGGCAGTAGCCTTTTTCCCATTCATTATCTTTTTCAAGATTTACAGATACCATCTCTGAAAAAGATACAAGTGACGGCTGAAGTGCATTGAAGACAAGAAATCCGAGAACCTGTTTATCTATGTTATATTTTGTCTCCGCTTCATCAAAGAGTGATTCCTCCTCCTTAATAAAAGCCGCAAAGAGTTTATTCAGATCAATTTTATTTTCACCGGTCATTAATTTAATACTTTTTACCATGGCAGAGAGTTCATTCTCAGTGTCAGTAAGTATATCGCAGAGTTCATTAAAAAGCGCCTCTGAATTTTTATAATCTATAGAGAATTCTGATATATCAACAAGGGGGAAACTTTCCGCGTGTTTAATTGACAATTTTTCCTGAGGAATTTTAAATTCAGGAAGACTAATCTTCTTTCCCGCCTTTTCCTGGGTGATAAAAATATTTTCATAAAGATCGAGCATTGCTGCAAATTCAGGTTTTTTTTTCTTTATTTCATCTGAAGCTTTTTTTATTTCACTACTATCAAATCCGGCAGGTGTATTCATAACGGCTCCTTTATCTGTTTTAAGAATTATATTAAGAGAATTATCATCGATGTTTAATTGCAAGTTTTATTANNAAGATTACCCTCAGTAACTAATCGATAAATATCCGATTGAGACTGAGGGTAAAAAATCAGAAAAAATTCTGTACTTTACCTGTGACAAACATCACATTGATTGTTCATTTTAAACGTTGTATGGCATTCTATACACTGTTTCATCAGCTTTTCTCCCCTTGCTGTGGAGTTTGAACTGACTTTGCCGCCATGACATGGTTCGCATCTTAATTGTTTTTTCCCGTCCGCAGTATCTGTGCCAAGCGCAACCTTATGGCTGTAGTACACAAGCTGTTTATCTTCAGACTTTGAAACCCAGGGTCTGTCTTTATCAGCGTAATAATCAAACACTGTTTTCTTTCTCGGGGCCATGTGATCTGTGCTTGTGAGTGCATTATTCCGGTTGTGGCATGCTGTACAATCTCCGATAGAAGGGAGACCACGGAATGTCCCCTGTCCGTCATACTTATGACATGTTCCGCAATCGTTAATATTATATTTTTCTATATGAGTCGCATGACTAAATGGAATCTTTTCTGCCGCATCTGCCTGCTTTGCACGATTATGTGAAGTTGTGCCGATTCCCAGAACTACGCTTACAACAATTATGAAGGACATAATAAAAAATAGTGAACGTTTCATGAAAGTTCTCCTTAAGTAATAACTTATCAAGAGCCGGATTATCAATGAATATAAAGTTAAAGCCGGTATTGCTGTTCAATACAACACCGGCTTTAATAACTATTTTATGCAAGAGCTCCAGTCTTTGAATGTTCATCCAGCATCGCAAGATTATGATAAGTATCTCTTTTGTGTGTGATAAGATAGATCACCCTTACGCTGTCCACATCAAGGAGTGACGCATCGGGGAATTCTTTCTTAACAATGGCGAGCCTTTCATAGGCCAGCGCAAGCATCCTGTCCCTGTCGCCGAAATTCATGGCAGCAGTGGGGCATGTCTTCACGCACATCGGCACAAGACCCTCTTCCACTCTTTCAAGGCACATGTCGCATTTATTGATAATACCGGTTTTTTCATTTCTTCGCGGTATATCGTATGGACAGTACTCCTTCATCATGAGGAATCCTTCTTTGGATATTTTCTTTGTTTTCTCAGTAAAGATTACAGCGCCTGTTGCTTTATCAACTACAACTGCTCCTTTAACTTCACCGTCTGCTGCGAGCTTACATGGAGGCTCTGTGCAGTGACGGCACTGATCCGGGAAGAAGTTCCATATAACACGGTCTTTATCTTTGAATTCATTGAAACGTACAACTTTAAAGTTCAGAGGATTCAGATCCGGCGGATTCTGGTGGCTCCCCCAGTTTAACTGCTTTGTGTAGTTGGCTTCAAAACCCTGCCACTCTTTACAGGCAACCTGGCATCCTCTGCACGCGGTACACCTTGATGTATCAATGAAGAATGTCTTAGCCATGGTGTTCCTCCACTTTTATCTCTTCGTAGGATAGTTCAGTTACCTTATCTGCCTTTCTGATATTGACCTGGCAGGCTTTGTATTCAGGGATAGTTGTATTTGGATCACCTGTATAAAGGGTGAGACGGTTTGTAGCATCACCTATACCGGGCTTTGTCCATCCGAAGGCGAATGGCATACCTACAAGGTGTACTGTTTTACCCTGAATTTTAAACGGCACTATACGAACTGTTACCATGGCTACTGCTTCACAACGGCCCCTGATACTTTCGAGTATAACCGGATCTCCGTTTTTAATCCCTTTCTCTTTAGCCAGTTCATGGCTCATCTCAACATAAAGCTGCGGTTCTGCTTCAAGGAGTGAGGGAACCATTCTTGTTTCACTGCCGCCGCACCAGTGCTCTGTTAAGCTGTATGTGGTGAGAACAATGGGATACTTTGGATCTGCAGGAGGCGCAATCTTATCTGTTGGTACTATTTTTGAACATGGGCTTGTGAGCTGATTAGAGAAACCGTGATTCCTGATTGGTGTTTCTGTAGGCTCATAGTGTTCAGGGAATGGCCCGTCAACAAGGCCTGTTCCATAAAGCTGCCCAAGTCCGTCAGGGAGCATGATAAATGGATTTTTACCCCCTTTTGCCATTGGAGGATACCCGCCGTCAGGAACGTCACCTTCCCATTTTGCTCCGTCCCATCTGATAATTGCTCTTGAGGGATCCCAGGGCTGACCGTTTTTATCAACAGAGGCTCTATTGTAAAGAATCCATCTGTTCATAGGCCATGTCCAGCCATAGTTGGGGAATATACCTACTTTTTTCTGCATCGGAGTCTGCGCAAGGCCGGTACGCTTAAGCCTGTTTCCATCCTCGTCAGTGATACTTCCTGCATACAGCCAGTTCAATGCAGCTGTTGTTCCGTCAGCAGCAAAATCTCCAAACCCTGTGAGGAGTTTACCTTTTTTCTCCCCGCCCACATGATAGCCATTAATTCTTTTCGCGATTGCTTCCGCGTCATATTTTTTATACCAGTTGAGATTAACGATAGGCTCTTTATGAACACCCCCCTCAGATTTGTAGAGGTCGATAAGCTCGTTCATGATCTCTATCATGATCTGGCCCATTGCTTTTGATTTCCCTTTCGGCTTAGCTGCCTGGTAATGCCATCCGATCATCCTCTGGCTGCTGCTTATGCTCCCCTCTTTCTCAAGCCTGTGACATGAAGGGAAGAGGAATACTTCAGTTTTTATCTTTTTAGGATCCATTCCGGGTCCGTGCCAGAAATCAGTTGTCTCATTCTGGTGTACCTCTGCTATATAAAGGAAGTCGAGGTTTGTTAGAGCCTGCCTGATGTTGTTACTGTTAGGAATACTCTGGCATGGGTTGTGTGCCCAGATTGAACCACCCTTAATCTCACCTTTTGCCATCTTCTCATAGCAATAGAGACAGGAGTAATCACCATCACGTTCGCTTTTAGCCACATCACCCTTAGGGAGCCATCCGTATCCGAAATCATTTTCTTTTGTCGCATACTTGCCGAAATAAGCTTTAAGGAAACTGGCCGTATATTTCGGCCTGTGCTGCCACCAGTTTACACTTTCCGGCATATGAGTTACAGGTGTGGTCTTCTTGTTGTATTCTTCAAGTGTAGGCATGTTAGCCCTTGGAAGAGGGAGATAGCCCGGAAGTACGTTGTAGAGGATACAGTGGTCTGTTGTCCCCTGTACGTTCGGTTCACCTCTGAGAGCATTTACACCACCGCCCGCAACACCTGCATTACCGAGCAGGAGCTGTATGATACCGCTTGTACGGATATTCTGAACACCTACAGTATGCTGTGTCCAGCCGAGAGCATAAAGAATTGTACCCGCTTTGTCGCGTGTCCCTGTTGCTGCATAAGCTTCGTACACCTTAAGAAGATTTTCCTGCGATACTCCTGTAATGTCAGAAACTTTTTTGAAATCATATCTTGAATAATGTTTTTTAAGAAGCTGGAATACACAGTTCGGATTTTTTAATGTTGTGTCTCTTTTTATGACACCTTTTTCATCTTTCTGGAACTGCCATGAAGTTTTATCATAAATTCTGGTTTTTGGATTATATCCGGAGAACACACCATTGTTGAATGAGAAACCGGGATTAACCAGGAATGATGCGTTAGTATACTCATTGATATATTCTTTAAAGTATTTCTCTTTGGTAAGAATATAATTTATCATACCGCCCATGAAGGCAATATCTGTTCCCGAACGTAAAGGAACATGGAAGTCTGATCTTGCTGATGTTCTTGAGAATTTCGGGTCAACGTGGATTATCTGTGCCCCTCTCTCCTCTTTTGCTTTGAGTACCCATTTAAAACATATTGGGTGGTGTTCTGCTGCGTTACTACCTATAATTAAACAACAGTCTGTATTCTTGATATCTATCCAGCTGTTTGTCATTGCTCCGCGTCCGAATGATTCCGCCAAACTGGCGACAGATGGGCTGTGTCAAATCCGGGCCTGGTGGTCCATGTAGACAATACCCATTGCACGCATTGCCTGTACAACAACTGATGCCTCTTCGTTACTCATCTGGGACGATCCCATATGGAACATGGTTTCAAGACGGTTTACAACCTGTCCTTCGGCATTCTTAACTGTAAAAGTTTTGTCCCTTGTTTCTTTGATTTTTTTTGCAAGATTTTCAATCATCCAGCTCCAGCTCTTCTCTTCCCACTTCTCGCTGTATGGCGCGCGATATAGCGGCTTGAGAACCCTGTGGTCACTGTTGACCATTGAATTCATTGTTGCACCTTTTGCGCAGAGCGCGCCTTCACTAATCGGATACCCCGGATCCCCCTCAGTGCTTACAACTTTCCCCCCTTTAACATGAGCTATGAAGCGACAACTCACTGCGCAGAAGGGGCATATTGATCTTACTTCTTTGGCGCCTTTAATCTTCAGATCTTTCGCGTAAGATTCTGTTACCAGATAGCTTACGCCAAGCCCGCCAAGGGCTAATGCACCGGCTCCGGCTCCCGCCACTTTAAGCAATTCCCGGCGTGTTACCTTCATTAAAATCCTCCTGTATATATTGTATATTTGCAGATAATTAATTCACAAGAGAAGCCCTGACAGTTGCATCAGTACTGACTTCTTTTTGAATTTTTAACAGTTTGCTGAAGCCCTATTATGCCATTATTGGCACATTAATGTCAATATATAATTGAATTATTATTAAAAAATGAATATGTTTTATTTAGCATATAGTTAATTTTAACATATTCTTATAAATAAAAAATCCCCCCTTTCCAGGGAGGATTTTTTTAAATCAATTTAAACTATTAACTAAATCTTATCGATCCTTACTGCACATGCCTTGTATTCAGCTGTTTTTGTTTCCGGATCAAACACGTTATTGCACAGCCAGTTAGCGTTCCCTTCACTGAAGTGGAAAGACATCCATACCATACCAGCAGGGATCTCATCCGTTACCTTAGCCCTCACCTTAACAGCTCCACGGCGTGAACTTACTTTGACATACTCGCCATGTTTAACACCGAGCTTCTGCGCATCTGCTGCGGACATATCCACTCTTTCTTCAGACATCATCTGGTTAAGGCCGGTTTTATCATCGAGTACACGATCTAAACCGCATCTGCCTGTCTGAGTCCTTGTATGATAGTGAACAAGACGTCGTCCTGTACTGAGTACAAGAGGATATTCAGCATCAGCAACCTCTGCCGGCGGAGTCCACTCAATACCTTTGAACAGACCTTTACCGCGCGTAAACTTCCCGTCTTTGTGGAGAAACTTTGTTCCGGGATGTTCCTCATTAGGACATGGCCACTGGAGACCATCGCCTTCAAGTCTGTTATACTTTATACCTGCAAAAGCCGGAGCCACCATAGAATGCTCATTGTCCCATATCTCCTGCGCACTGTTCGATGTCCAATCATGGCCGAGCCTCTTTGCAAGCTGTTTAAATATCCACCAGTTCGGCATAGCCTGGCCAGGGGCGTCCTTAATTTTTCTTACACGGTTGAGACGGCGTTCACTGCTTGAAAATGTACCTTCATCCTCGCACCATGCGGCCGCAGGGAATATTACATCTGCAAAACGGGTTGTCTCTGTGTGGAAAATATCGTTGCATACAAGAAACTCCGCAGACTCAAGCTCATGCTCAACATGAGTAATATTCGGATCAGTACGCGCAAGGTTTTCTCCGAAGATATAGAATGCCCTTACTTTCTTTGTAGTGAGCTCGTGCATCATATCCGGAATCATGAGGCCTACTTTATCAGAGAGATTATTTACTCCCCATGCTTTCTCGAACTTCTCTTTGTTTTTAGGATCTGTTACAGCCTGGTATCCGGGATAAACATTTGGAAGAGCGCCCATGTCGCATGCGCCCTGAACGTTATTCTGCCCGCGAAGAGGGTTAACTCCCGCAGATTCCATACCCATGTTCCCCAGAAGCATCTGGAGGTTGGATGTTGACATAACGTTATTTTTTCCGCATGTATGTTCTGTTATACCAAGAGTGTAGCAGAGCATACCCGGCTTGATTGCCGCCATTGTCCTGGCAATCTCCCTGATTAGATCTGCTGATACACCTGAAATTTCAGCAGCTTTCTCAGGGGGATATTTCATTACTGTGGCCTTCATCTCTTCAAAGCCTTCAGTATTCTCTTCAACAAATTTTTTGTCATAGAGATTTTCAGTAATAAGCACGTTCATAAGCCCATTTATAAACGCAACGTCAGAACCGACTTTAATCTGAGCGTAAATATCTGCTTTTTTCGCAAGTGCCTGATAGCGCGGGTCAGCAACAATAATTTTTGCCCCTTTAAGTTTCGCGCGTTTTACATAATAGGAAGCTACAGGGTGAGCCTCTGTCATGTTTGTTCCGATTAAAAAGAAAAGCTTCGCGTTTTCAAATTCCCCGAAGGAGTTTGTCATCGCGCCTGATCCGAATGTAGTTGCCAGACCGGCAACAGTTGGAGCGTGTCAGGTCCGGGCGCAGTGGTCAATATTGTTGGTACCTATTGCCGCCCTGAAAAGTTTCTGCATATAGAATGAATCTTCGTTGGTACTTCTCGCGCAGCTTACACCTGCGATAGCATCAGGACCGGATTCTTTAATAATCTGTTTGAATTTGTCCGCAACAAGGTCAAGAGCCTCGTCCCATGTCGCTTCTTCAAATTTTCCATTTTTCTTGATAAGAGGAGTTGTGAGACGCTCCTTTGAATAGATGAAATCGTAACCGTAACGTCCTTTCACGCAGAGGTGCCCGTCATTCGGTTTCGCGCCTTCAACACCCTTGACACGGACAATCTGATCACCTTTCAGATGAAGTTCCTGCTGGCAGCCTACACCGCAATACGGACAGGTTGTTCGAACTTTCTGGATCTCCCATGAACGGGCTTTCCCCACAGCCTTTTTCTCTATAAGAGCACCAACCGGACACACCTGAACGCACTCACCGCACTGCACGCAGGATGAATCACCCATCGGTTTATTTCCGTCACAGACAACCTGTGTATGCCCGCCCCTGAATCCGAAATCAAGAACCTCATTTACAACAAGACGGTTACACGCTTCGATACATCTTCCGCACTGAATACACTTGTTGCCGTCCCTGATTATAAACGCACCTGAATCATCCTTATCTTCATGTTCTTCAACGACAAAAGCCGGCAGTTCAATTCCAAGATGATAAGCAGCATCCTGAAGTTCACAGTCCCCGTTTTTTTCGCATATCATACAGTTGTGGTTACCGTTTGCAAGAAGCAGGTTTACAACCATTCTCTGTGCCTCAAGAACACGGGGGCTGTCTGTTGTTATTTTCATCCCGTCTGTCGCTGCAGTTGAACATGATGTCTGAAGATTTCTGATTCCATCAACCTCAACAACGCAGACCCTGCATTTGCTTGCAGGACCGAGTTTTTCATGATAGCAGAGCGAAGGGATATAGAATCCGTTCTCTCTTGCTATCTGAAGGACAGTTTTATTTCCATCAAAGACGCACTCTTTGCCATTAATAATAATTGTCTTACTCATTATTTTCTCCTCTTTACTCTACCGTTTTACCAGAGCTTCAAATTCAGGCCTGAATTTGGTTACCATTGCCTGGATAGGAACAGCGAAAGCTTCACCTGTCGGACAGAGTGTAAGCCCCTTTATATTTGCAGTAAGATGCAGTATCAGGTCTATATCCTCTATCTTCCCTTTTCCGTGAACCAGATCATGCAGCTTGTGTTCAATAACAAGCGAACCCTCTCTGCATGGTACACACTGTCCGCATGACTCATGATGATAGAACTCAATTGTACGGAGAGCAAGCTCAGGAATTGATACTGTATCATTAACAACCATGATACCTCCTGAACCGAGAGCAGTACCGGCCTTAACACATGAATCGAAATCGAGAATCAGGGTTTCAGCTTCCTGTGCTGTGAGGATTGCAACTGATAGCCCCCCCACTATAACACCTTTAAGCTTACCCTTTACTCCGCCGGCAGCTTCAAGTATCTCTTTGAGAGGAGTTCCCATGGGATATTCAAATATACCCGGTTTGTTAACATGCCCTGATACACCGAAAATTTTCGGGCCGAAGTTATTCGGGTTACCGAACTTTTTGTAACCGGCAGCGCCATTCTGAATTATGTACGGAATAGATGAAAGAGTTTCCACGTTGTTTACAACTGTGGGGCAGCCGTAAAGACCGGAGTTTGCCGGGAACGGAGGTTTAACGCGAGGATTTCCCCTCTTCCCTTCAAGAGATTCTATCTGTGCAGTTTCATCACCGCAGACATAAGAACCGCCCCCTCTGTGGACAACGATATCAACATTGTCAAGCTGGCCGTCTTTTTTCGCCTCTTCAATCGCAGCATCAAGAATATCAGCAATCCAGTTGAACTCACCCCTGATATAGATGAATGCCTTTTTAGAATTAATCGCATGAGCGCTTATTGCTATACCTTCAATAACAAGATGAGGATTGAACTCCATGATCTGCCTGTCCTTGAATGTGCCGGGCTCACCTTCATCCGCGTTACATATAAGGTAAACAGGCCTTGAATCATTTTTGGGAAGGAATGACCACTTCATACCTGCCGGAAAACCGGCACCGCCGCGCCCCCGCACTCCGGCTTCTTTAACTTCTTCAATAATATCAGCAGGCTTCATTGTGAGAGCTTTTTTAAGTGACTGATAGCCGCCGTTCTTTTTATAAAATGCAATTGTACGGCAGTCTTTCTGTGTCCTGTCATTCAGGAGAACACCGCATTTTGATATGACCGTCATTGAAGGATCATTTTCAGGTTCCTTCCCGCTTTTCAGAGCTTCTATAAGAGCATCTGTTTTTGCTAAGGTCATATTTTCGAAATAACGATCATTAACCTGGATCACCGGGCCTGTAGCGCAGGAACCTAAATCCTGAACTCTGCTCAGGGTAAACATTCCGTCCTTAGTTGTTTCTCCGGCTTTAATTCCTAATTTCTTCTCGAGATGTTCAACAACGGCATCCGCTCCATGAAGAAATCCGGGAACGCAGGTATCAACCTGTAGATGAAATTTCCCAACAGGCTGAGTGTTAAACATGGTATAATAAGTTGCTACACCATACACCTTACTTTTGCTGCAACCTATTACACTTGCAGCCTGATCCATGGCATCTTCACTGAGAAAATTTTTATTCTCCCTCTGCAGATGCTGCATAACCGGCATTATCGCTGATTTTTCATCAGGATACCTGGCAACTATCTTTTTTATACTGGCATCCATACCTCACCTTTTTTTTAAATAAAGATTAACCGGCTCCTCCCGGGGCCGGGAGGACTGTACGGCTTTAAACTCTGAATAAGTTATGCGGGCGTTATGTTAATATTAGCAAAAATGCTAAATCTAACATAAATGCCAAAAGTAATTAATTTTATTTGTATTGTCATTTATGACACATTAAATCAGCAAGTCAACATAAAAACGGTCAGCTTATCAGGCATAAATCAGTAGTTTTACGGCATCAGCGGCATCTGAAACGGGGAATATAAGGCAGAAAAAATCCGGCTCACCGGTACCCCTTCATCTAACGGGTAGCGTAAGATATCAGGAATCCGGCAAGCTGATGTTTTTTTTAAACAGATTTAATAGAAGTATAAGGGGATTCACCCGCGCAGTTGCGGCATTTATCACCATGTTTTGCGGGGTAAGCTTCACCACATACAGGGCATAAAGACGATGGACCGGCTTTTTCCCGTGTCAGTTTTTCAGGCTCAACCTTAACTCTCTGTATACTGAGGATCGAATGTCCCGCCTCTTTTATCTGCTTCATAAGGAGATCTGAATCCTGCTCCTTCTTAGGCTTGAGCTTAAAAAACCAGCTATTCACTTCAGGCCAGTTCTTCAGTTTATCCACATCAAGGTAAACACGCACACCCTCACCACTATATTTTTCATAAAGTGTTACCGCGAACTTCCCAAAATCAAAAACCTTCATCCAGGCATTCCCCGTAGTACAGGGGGTCAAAAGCTGGACAGCGTCAGGAAGGCATGTCTGTGTCTCGCAGATTGAATCAAAGAACTCCCCTTCAGGGACATTCTTCAAGGCAAGATCAACCATGAATCCGCCGATTAAAAGTCCCGGGGCAAGAGTACCGTGAAATGATTTCACAACCTGGACAAATTCTTCATAAGAATAGGTACCGATTTTCATAAAAAACTCCTCTGACTAAAACTTACTTTTAATGCAAAAAATAATTACATGTTTTATAAAAGATACCCGCCTGTGCGGGCATGACAGGCTGCATTAATACGCAAGAGACATCTTCTGTTCCCTTGCTGCTTTTAACACCCGGTTAACGGAATCAGAGCGCTCTGTCATCCTCGATATCCAGCTTTCATCAATCTTCCCCTGAACAACAGGGATAATCTCATCAGCAAGATAAAGCGCTTCATTTATATCATGAGTCACATATATAACAGGGAAATCGAACTCCCCTTTCATATTACGAAGCTCCTCGCGCAGCCCGCGCCTTGTAATTGCATCAAGGGCGGAGAACGGTTCATCGAGCAGCAGAATTTTCGGATGACGTGCAAGGGCCTGACATATAGCGCATCTCTGTCTCTCCCCTCCTGACACCTGACTGGGCTTCCTGTTACGCAGATGGGTTATCCTGAAGAGTTCAAACAGATCGTTGACCTCCCGTTTATTCTTTGATGCAAAAGCCGCGTTTTCAAAAAGTGAAAGGTGAGGGAAAAGAGTATAATCCTGAAAAACGTAACCTAACTTCCTCTTCTGAGGGGAGATATCTATACCCGCTGAAGAATTAAACCATATATCGTTATTGTATATAATGCTCCCTTCATCAGGCTGCTCAAGTCCTGCGAGCATGCGTATAATTGTAGTCTTCCCTCCGCCGGAGGGACCAATCATTACCAGCATACTGCTATCCGGGCATTGACATGAGATATCGATATCGAAGTATTGTAGTTTCTTCTTCAGATTAATGCTGATTGTCATCTAATTACTCCTGTTCAGTTTATTTATTAAAAGGAGAAATATAAAACTCAGCGGGATGAAACATAACGAAAGCATTGCAGCCCCATGATAGTCCATCATCTCAACCGCTTCATAAATTGCAATCGAAGCCACCCTTGTTTCACCCGGTATGCTCCCCCCTACCATAACAAGCACACCGAATGCCCCTGTGGTGTGAAGAAAAACCAGAACTGCCGCAGCCATTATACCGCTAAGGCTGTTGGGGAGAGCCACACGAAAAAATGTGCTGTACTTCGAAAGCCCAAGAACATAGGCATTTTCGATGAGCCTGCGGTCGATCTTCTGAAAGGCCGCCTTCATCGGCTGCACAGCAAATGGAATGCTGTAAATTGATGAAGCTAAGGCAATCCCTGTGAAAGTAAAAAGGAGAGAACCCCCTGTAACCGCGCCCCAACCTTTACCGATGAAACCTTTAGGCCCCATGGCAATTATAAGATAAAACCCTATAACTGTCGGCGGGAGAGCAGTAGGCAAATAAATGATCGTCTCTAAAATGGATTTACCAGGAAACTCGGCATGAGCAAGCATATACGCCAGGGGCGCGGAGATAACCATCAGAATAATAGTGGTTACCAGCGCAAGCTTCAGGGTAACATATAAAGAGACGTAATCCATCTACTTATAGCCGTACTTCTTTTTTATTTTAAGAGCTTCGGGAGAAACGAGAAACTTTGCAAACTTTTCAGTCTCTTTCTGTTTTTCACTTCTCTTCAATACACATGCAGATTGAACAATTGCATTGGCCTCTTTTATCCGGTAATAGCACCCCTTCTTTCCTTCTTCTGACAGGGCTGCTGACATCGCGCAGAAACCCCCATCAACAGCTTCACTTGAGGCGTACTGAAATACCTGGGCTATATCCTGTGCAGTAACAATTTTCGATTCTACCAGCTTAATTATTCCTGTTTTTTCGAGAGCGGCTTTTGCTGCGGTTCCGTAAGGCGCGGTGACCGGGTTAGCTATGGCAAGCTTTTTAATTTCAGCTTTCTTAAGCTGCACTTTCCAGTCCTTTTCTCCGCAGAAATTCTTCTGTGCGGACCAGAGAACGACCTCACCTTTTGCGTAGACAAAAGGTTTCTCTGCTGCGCCGTTTTTCAGAAGGAGAGCAGGACGCTCTTCATCTGCCGACAGAAAAATGTCATAGGGGGCGCCGTTGGTTATCTGGCTGTACAGATTACCAGTGGACGCAAATGTTGCTTCAACCTTAACTCCGGTTTTAGCTTCATAAGCCAGGACAATTTCTTTAAATGGTTTAATGTAGTTTGCCGCGACTGCCGCGTTGATTTTTTCTTCTGCTGAAGATGCAGACGGGAGAAATATAACTGCTGAAATAAATAAACATGCGAGATTTCTGATTGTTTTTTTCATAACAGGCTCCATGCCAAAAATAACATAATATAAATTATGTTAAAAAAGGCATGTTGAAAAATCATGTCAATCAATAAATGAATTAAGGAGGAATTGGTGTTAGAATTTGTTAGTTTTTAGCTTTTTTAAATTAATAAAACCACTGAATTCCCGGTTTATTTAAAAATTTAGCGCCATAAAAGAATTATTACGCAATTTTCTTACGGTATTTTTTTTAATCTCTCCAGCATTTCGGCAGCATTCTTTGAAGCATACTTCAATGTATCATCATGGAATTTTTTAAACTCCTTCATGAATTCTTTCCCGAATTCAGTAAGTTTATACCCTTCCTTATTATTCTCTTTATGGATCAGTTCACGCCCGAGAATCTCCTCTGTTTTCTTGATTTTACCCCAGGCTCCACGGTAGGAGATACCCATTTTTTCAGCGGCAAGCTTCAGTGAACCCAGTTCGTCTATAAGGTGCAGCAGTTCGTACCTCCCCTGCCCGAAATAAACTCCGCTGTTCTCCTCGAGCCATATATGCAGTTTAACATCCGGCTTCTGTTCTTTTTTATCTATGATGTCTGACATTCCTTATCTCCTTTTCTTTCCTGATGAAGCAGTAATTATACCTGAGAGAAATCCGCAAAGGTGACTTTCCCATGACATATGCGGCACAGTGGGGAGGACTCCGAAGATCATCCCGCCATACATAAACAGCACCAGGACTGAGACTATTACTGATTTAAAATCTTTTCTGAAAAAACCCCGCGCAATGAGGTAACCCAGTATCCCGTATATCACGCCGCTGGCCCCTATATGCACAGTTCCGCTGCGGCCTATGGCCCATGTACCCAGACCACCCAGCAGCATAACAGCGAGGAGTATGTAGACAATACCTCTATCCTCTGTAGAAGCAAGTATAAAACCGAGAATGATTAGACTTATGGAATTTGCGATAAGATGCGGAAAATCCGCATGGATAAACGGAGCAAAAATAATCCCCGCAAGGCCATGAAGTTCACGCGGTATAATCCCGAGTCCCTGAAGCGGAAAGATATACCCGACAACATGCACAATCCAGAGAAAGCCCGCAATATAGAGCAGCAGCTTAAGTTGTGATAGTTTTTTTCCTGTAAACATATACATCATATAAAATAAAATTGCGACAATGTCAATAAACTTGCGGATTAAACTTATATATTCCTCTAAAAATGTAAAAAATCAAAATATAAGCCTGCTATAATTGGACTATAAAACTTTACCTTTTATATACTGTTGTATAAAAAAGTGTAGAAAAAAAGCATGACAGTCTATACTATATTAACAGATTCCAAAAATGGAGAAAATCATGAGACTCTTCAGAAAGCTTGTTTACACAATCTGCTGCATAATCCTTTCACAGACTATGCTCCATTCGGAGAGCTATAAAATAGTTGTGCTCCCCTTTGACAAACTGAACAAAGAAAAGAATGCCGAGCTGGACACTCTCACAGTAGGGATAAGCGAAACTCTCTCAGGCGCTCTCTCCACTGTTGACAACTTCATCATAGTTGACTCAGACAGGGTTAAGCGGCACCTCCTTGACAGTGCGGGATTTAAGCAGACTATCGGAGTGAACGAAGACAAGGATATCGAAAAACTCCGCACTCTTACAAAAGACAAGCTTGACGGGGATTATATAATATACGGCAGCTTCAATAAAATCGGTGCAAAGATTCAGCTCAACGCAAAATTTATGGAGGTGTTGTCCGGCAAGGTTCTTAAAGGCTCTAATGTACATGGAAACTACCCGGATGAAATCTTTGACCTCCAGGAAAAACTTGCTAAAGATCTCATGGATAAAATCTCCGGCCCTGAAAAGTCAGAAAGATCAAACAGTATTGAGGAATATACAAAATCAACAGGCAACTACACCGCATACCAGTATTACATCAAGGGACGGATGGAGCAGATACAGTATGACGTAAAGAACTACCCTGTGGCAATAGAAAACTACAAGAAAGCCCTGAAGTATGACCCTAAATACGCTCTTGCATGGGCCGGACTTTCTGAGGTTAACGCCCTATGGGGTTACCAGATAAAATACGCAAACGGCAAATGGGAACCCTATCTTAAAACAGCAATTGAGCAGGGGGAGAAAGCTGTGGAATACGGCCCCACTCTTTACCAGACACACAGAGCTCTCAGCATGGCCTACCTGAATAATTCGAATTTCGATATGGCGCAGAAATCGATAGACGAGGCCTACAGGCTCAACAGGCAGGATGCCGAAACCCTTCAAATCATGGCGCAGCTTAAGAATTACGGGTACGAGGAGATGGGGAAACCGGGAACTGAGTCGTACAAACACATACAGGAATGCCTCAGGATAAATCCTGAACTTATCATAGCAAGGTGGTCGCTGGCTCACTCCTACTCCACTTTAGGAAAAAAGGATGACTCTTTGCGGGAATACATGGAGATACTTAAAGTAAACCCCAAACACGCGCCCGCACTTCACGGAATTGCCCTGATTTACTATGATAAAAAGGACTACGACAACACTGAGTATTACGCGATTAAAACCGTTGATGCTGACCCTGTCACTGCTCAGCATCACTATACACTGGCGCTTTCATACTACCAGCAGGGATATTCTGAACCTGCCAAATGGAACAAGGCGGAGGAGTCATTTAAAAACGCCTTAAAAAGAAACCCCGATTATCTTGATGCCATTGTAACACTGGGGCAGACTTATTATAACAAAAAAAATTATCAGGCTGCAATCACCGAATTTAGAAACGCCTTAAAAAAGCAGCCTAACAATGACAGGGCTCATAATGAAATGGCAATTTCTTATTACGCGCTGAAGGATTACAAATCAGCAGAAAAAAATTCGATACTTGCTGTGAAGTACAACCCCACTAATGCCATCAATAATTATAATTTAGGCCTTGCATATTACATGCAGGAGAAATGGGAAGACGCGATATCCTCTTTTGAAAAAGCTGTTCAGTACGACCCCGCTTATGAAAACGCATGGTTCAGCCTGGCAAACTGCTACTGGTACACAAACAGATTTGCTAAATCATACGAGTATTACGGCAAGGTACTTGAGCTGAATCCGAACAACAGTGAGGCTAAGAGGTGGAGGGACGATTCGTACAACAAGATGAATCAGTAAAGCCCCTCTGTTCTGAGGGCGTCTTCTCCATGAAATAGAGTTGAGAATGCAAGCAACTGGGTTAACGACCATCTCTTTACTAATGATGATGAGGGAAATACTGAGAACACACCGAAAGTTGGTCTGGAATATTCTGATAAACAGAAAGAAGAGATGCAGGCTTATAATAATACAAAGGATTTTAGAGATGCTAATCAAAAGGCTACTGAAAAAAATTCATTATTCGGTCAAATAAAAGAATTAACCGGATGGGGTGGCGAACCTTTAGATAATAGTAAAAATCTGGATGTTATAGATCAAAGCACTCAAACATTAGCAAAGTATAATATGCCACCAAATACTGGAGCATGCGTTTACCTTTCATCAGTATATGCAGCTGCTGATGCTTTAGGAGTCCCTTTGTCACCGGAGGAAGCAGCGAAGGTTTATGAAGCTGCCAAAAAAAATGGATCTGTATTTAAAAAAGGGACAGGGGATAAAAAAGATGCACCCTATTGGGTTAATGATTTTCCGGATTTAGTCAAAACAGTAGCTGCAGTTAAAAAAAATCTACCAGCGGAAACTAAATCACAATTGCAGGCATCTGCGACAATCGGTGGTTTCAATAATTTAACATGCCCAAATGAAGGGAAAATAATTAAATCGGATACCAGGCAGGTTGCAACCAAGGAAATTGTTGAGACTTTAAAAAATAAAGGAGCCGTTCAGATAAGATATGATGCAGATCCAAGTAAACCGGATTCTGTTGCACATACAATGCGTGTTACAGGTTCTTTTGTTGAAAATGGGAATGTAATTTTAAAAATTAAAGATACAAATAAACCTAAAACAGAAACTTTTGTAAATGCAAGCACAATGCAGCTTTATACTATTGGTAAGGACAACGATAAGGTTTACAGTAAAAGACCTGTTATTAATTATAGACCAATAACTAATAATCAAAAACAC
>DINC01000353.1:17570-17734 GCA_002425885.1 Spirochaetia bacterium UBA5550
ACTTGTTTCAATTATTGTTTTTTTTAATTGTTCTAATATAAATGCAACAGGCGAAACTGGCACACAAAATATAATTAAAGATGGTGCAGTTCAAGAGTTTAGTAAGTATGAATTTATAATTAAATTTTCTAATCTTATTTACGAACAAGACGGTAAAAACTTAA
>DINC01000334.1:0-4482 GCA_002425885.1 Spirochaetia bacterium UBA5550
ATATGAGCAGATTGTCCTTTCTCGTTAACATGGTCAGAGAACTCCCCGATCCGGTAAGAGCGGTTGATTATTTTAATGGAGAAAGAGTTTTTATCGACGAGATGGAAAAAAATGTAGTTCTTGCAGTTGTTACAGATCCTCTACTTAAAAACATATTCAGAAACTACAACGTAATGCCTGAATAGAAACATGTAAAAGTTTTCACTACAATTATTTTACATTAAATACGATTTTAATTTTCCGGTGTCTTGTTATATTTGCATAAATCCGGAATTAAAAATATATAACCGGACAATCATTTGAGGGGGATCTAATGATATTAAATTCACTTGACCAGGTTCTCGAGATTGCGAAATCGAAACCTGCCCGCAGAATCGTTGTGGCTGCCGCAGCTGATGAACATGCTCTTGCAGCAGTACATATGGCGATGAAAGACAACATAGTCAGCCCTATTCTGGTAGGTGATGATAAGGCAATTGAAAAGATTGCAAAGGAAACAGGGTTCCCGGTTAAGAATGCTGAGATTATAAATGAAAACAATCCTGTTGAGGCCTGTAGAATAGCTGTAAACATAATCAGAGATGGTGAAGCAAAAATCCTCATGAAAGGACTTGTCGGTACTGCGGATCTTCTCCGTATTATCCTTAACAGGGAGACAGGAATAGGCCTTGGTGCTACAATGACTCATGCCGCACTTATTGAATGTCCGAAATATCATAAACTTCTTTGTGTAACTGACGCCGGAATGAATATTGCTCCCGGGATAAAAGAAAAAATTGATATAATAAAAAATGCAATATCTATTTATAAAAAACTCAGGCTTGATAATCCTAAAATAGCTGTGCTTGCGGCAGTGGAAGTTGTGAATGAGAAGATGCAGGCCACAATAGATGCAGCGATGCTTACGCAGATGAACAGACGTGGCCAGATTAAAGACTGCATTATCGATGGGCCTTTTGCTTTTGATAATGTTGTTTCCAAAGAGGCCTGCGAATACAAAGGTATAGTTACTGAAGTGGGAGGTGATGCAGACATAGTTTTATGCCCCGAACTTGAAACCGGTAATACTCTTTATAAAACCCTCACATATCTGGCAGGAGGGACTGCCGCTTCAGTACTGCTTGGTGCTGCAGTCCCTGTTGTTCTTAATTCAAGGACAGATTCAGACAGAAGTAAACTGATGTCACTTGCACTGGCTGCCGCTCTGGATTAAAATTAAAGGAGAGACTGATGAGGATACTTGCTATAAATCCCGGCTCAACATCAACGAAGATTTCGGTATTTGATGATCATGATGATGCCTTCACAATGAACATAAAGCACACCACAGAAGAGATATGTTCATTTAAATGTGTAATGGAACAGCATAGTTTCAGAAAGGATATAATTATTAACGAACTGAATCAGGCAGGTATATTACTCTCTTCAATTGAAGTTGTAGTCGGACGCGGAGGGCTGATAAAACCTATTCCCGGGGGCGTGTACAGAATTAATGATGCCCTTCTGCGTGATCTAAAATTGGAGATCATGGGCACGCACCCCAGTAATCTCGGAGGTTTACTTGCTTTTGAAATTGCTTCCGAAATCGGAGATAATATAAGCTCATATATTGTTGATCCGGTGATTGTAGATGAACTTGATGAAATGGCAAGAATATCCGGAATGCCTGAAATTCCGCGAGTCAGCATTTTTCATGCTCTGAACCAGAAAGCAGTTGCCAGAAGATACGCGCGGGAACACTGGAAGAAATATGAAGAATTAAATCTGATTATAGTCCATCTCGGCGGAGGAATTACTGTCGGTGCACATAAAGAGGGGCGCGTGATTGATGTAAATAACGGCCTTGACGGAGAGGGCCCTTTTTCGCCGGAGAGAAGCGGCAGTCTTCCTGTAGGTGCACTTATCAAGCTCTGCTATTCAGGCAAATACACTTATGATGAACTCAGAAAAAAAATTACAGGGCAGGGGGGACTTGTTGCATATCTGGGGACCAACAGTGCCTATGAAGCAGGCCTGAAAGCTAAAGGTGGAGATAAGCAGGCTTTGCTCGTATATAAAGCCATGGCATACCAGGTGGCAAAGGAGATCGGCGCAATTGCCACTGTGCTCGAAGGACGGGTTGATGCTATAATTCTAACCGGCGGTATCGCATATGACGAAGATTTCTGCAAATGGATAGAGGAAAGGGTGGGCTTTATTTCAAAAGTTGTAATTTATCCGGGGGAAGATGAGATGAAAGCTCTTGCCGAAGGTGTTTACTACGCGCTTAAGGGAGAGATTGAAATAAGAGAGTATTCATGATACAGGTTGAAAGGCAATGAATAATATTATATTGATCGGTATGCCCGGTTCCGGTAAAAGCACCATAGGCATAGTGCTGGCTAAAACATTAGGTTACACTTTTATTGACACAGACATTCTTATCCAGAATCAGGAAAACAGGCTGTTGCAAAATATAATTGAAGATGAAGGAATCAGGGGGTTCCTGACTATTGAATCAAGAGTTATTACCTCCTGTGATTATGATAGATGTATAATTGCAACAGGCGGAAGCGCGGTGCTCTGTGAAAATACCATGCACTACCTGAGCAACATGGGGAGAATAATTTTTCTCAAACTGAATCTGGACATTGTTACTGAAAGAATTAATAATATCAGCACCCGCGGTATTGTTATGGATAAAGAGCAGACATTAAAAGATATATACGAAAGCAGAATGCCTCTGTATGAAGAATATGCCGATATCATTGTTGACTGCAATAGTAAAAGTTTTGAGGAAGTTGTTGAACATATTGTAAAAATGATAAAATAATAAAAGTAATTGANNTTGTAAATTCAGATGGAACTGCTTTATACAAGACGATATAAAGTCAACAGAATGATTTCTTTTACTGCCTCATTTCTGCTGGCAGTTTTAACTGCCGGTATTGCCTCAAATCCACCTTATGGCATCCCATTATCACACAATATGAGAGCTTTTGTCGGGATTGCCGTATTCCTGTTTGCAGATCTTTTTTTTACCAGAAAATACAGAAAACGAAAAAGAATTTTGCAGAGTGATTATCCTCCCCACTGGGAATCAATTCTTGAAGAATATGTTCCCTATTTCCGTAACCTGAATAAAGAAGATAAAGAATATTTTCTCAGAAAAATTCAGATCTTTCTTGAAGAAGTAATGATTACAGGTGTAAAGATTGAAATAGATGATCTCACGCAACTTCTTGTTGCCTCTGCGGCTATTATACCGGTATTCAGAATTCCGGACTGGGATTATCCCTTTTTAACTGATGTTTTTGTATGCCAGGATAGTTTAAGTGAAAATTTAGAACTGCTTAAATGTCAGGACGATGTAATGGGGCTCGTTATATACAATAAATCCTCCGTCTATCTATCAAAAGACCTGCTGCTTAAGAATTTTCAGAAGACTGATGGCAATAATCTCGGCCTTCATGAATTCATTCATAAGATTGATGAAGTAAGCGGAGACATTGACGGAATTCTCCCTGAACCTTTTCTTTCAAAAAAGGACAGGATTCAATGGTTAAAAATTGTTGATAATGAAATGACTAAACTCAAAAATAAAAAATCTGATTTAAAAGAATATGCACTCACAAGCAGGGCTGAGTTTATCGCTGTAGCAGCGGAGTACTTTTTTGAAAGGCCTGATGAAATGAAGTATAAACATCCATCATTATATCTGATGATGCAGAAGATGTTCAGACAGGATCTCGCTTCAGCAGTAAGTGCTGAGGCTAAACAGATTATAGGGAAATAAATTAAATATTGAAGCGGAATAAAAAAATATTGACGTTATCCTATAAAAAAGAAACAATTTACTGAAGAATAGAATCATGCAATAATTAATGAATTGGAAACGGGTCTTGAAACACCGGAACTTTACAGAAAGTATGATATAATCAACAATACCTCCTACAATTGTGCTCAAAATATTCGGGAATGGAGTTGTCTTATCCGAAGAAGATGAGTGAACTTGAAGATGAAAATGCGAAGTTAAAGAAACTTGTCGCTGAACAAGCACTTGACATTCGGGTAATGAAGGCAGTTCTTTCAAAAAACTGGTAAGCCGGGAACAGGAGATAGAAGTGATTATAATTGCTCAGGAATATCTGAGCGAAAGAAAAACATGTGCTATCAACGAGTTACAATATTCTGTTTTTCGGCATAATAAGATTGCATAAGATCAGGACCACAAAGAAGAAATTCGTCGGCCAACAAATAAAAAACGATGTTATAGATAACGAAGGATAATGGATGAACTTCGCAAGACATAAAAGATTAACCATAAGAAAGTATATCGCATATATACGAATTTAAGTCTTATATAAAGGATAAAAAAAGGAATATTGCGGCAAAAAAAAACAATGATTGTACTATCAGGCATGAATGAAAGATGGTCAATGGACTTTGTGATTGATTCGCTTTATGATGGCTGTAAGTTCAAGGTATTCAACCTGATTGATG
>DINC01000334.1:4543-4697 GCA_002425885.1 Spirochaetia bacterium UBA5550
GAGAATTGATCATTCAGCATCCTGATTATTCAATAAGTGGAATGAGACTTATGTGTATTTTTGAAGATATAAAGAAAACGAGAGAATTAGCGAAACAGATAGTATGCGATAATGGAACTGAATTTACATCAAAAGCTTTTATGAAATGGGCTGA
>DINC01000334.1:4739-5238 GCA_002425885.1 Spirochaetia bacterium UBA5550
TGATAATAACATTGCACTATATTTCATTGATAAAGGCAAGACTATTCAGCATTCTTTTTTGGAAAGCTTTAACGGTAAATTCAGAGCTGAATAACTGAATGAGGTACGTTTCTTACACATTGCTGATGCCAGGTGTAAGATTGGTAAATGTCATCTCGATTATAACAGTGAAAGGTCACATAGCAGCTTAGGTGGTGTTTCTCCTTATGGTTTTATTAGGAAAATAGTTTGAGGTTTTACATCATTAAATGGTACAGAAAACGGGCAGCATGTCAAGGGTAATAATATGGAATCTAATTTTTCAGTANNACAGTATTTGTAAAAAATAATCTAAAAAGGGAAAAATTTTTTTTTGAACCTTTAAAAGGTAATAATGGTGATACACTAATAAAATTAGGAATGGAACATCTATTCAATAAGCATAAAATTAAACCATCATTAAAAATTGACCACGATTCAACTATTTTATTTAATGGTGGCGGGGCTATGGTAGACATGT
>DINC01000216.1:0-2314 GCA_002425885.1 Spirochaetia bacterium UBA5550
GTTTAACCTTTACTGCAAGATACCTTTCGGCAGAATAGACCACCGAAACCAGCAAGTAATTGAACTTGCAGGGTTGATTGGCCGTTCTCCCTCCGCTGTTGCGTGGAAGCTTTCCAACTTCGCGAGTCTTGATCCTTCTCTTAAAGTGAGGGATATTAAAGGGGCCTCTCACGGTAGTAAAGCTGATGAAGTTATATGGGATGAGTTCAATAATAACTGGGACAAACTTGCCGTTGAAAGCGAAGCCCTTTATGCTAAACTTCTTGGCAAGCAGGTTCCTGAACCTGATGATTTTGATGATTCTTTTGAACTGGCCCAGGGGAAAGAGGCTCTTCGTCTTTCTAAGGTGAGAGTAAACCAGGGATTCTTTAGAACTGCTGTTTTATCTGCTTATAACAACCAATGCGCCATTACTGGTATTGCAAATGTTGAACTGCTCAACGCGAGCCATATAATCCCCTGGCGTGTTGATTCCACTAACAGGCTTAATCCAGGGAATGGTATTTGTCTTAACGCCCTTCATGACAGGGCTTTTGACCGTGGGCTTATTACTATTGATGATGATTACAGGGTTGTTGTTTCTGATACTATTCTTAAAAATGATAGCCGGTATTCTGAGGAGTATTTCAGCAAATATCATCTTAAAGAGATAACTTTGCCGGAGAAGTTTCTGCCGGATAAAGGGTTTTTGGAGTATCATCGGGGGGAGGTTTTTGTGGGGTGAGATATCAAATAATTTCATTTTAATCTCACCCCGTTTTTCTAAAAATATCATATCTCTTTTCAAGAGACTTAACATCTGGGTAACAGTTCCGGTGTCTTGGCAGAATAATCTTTTTATCGTGCATCTCTTTTATTCCATGCTGAAGCATCGGGCCATCATTCTCTTCAAGAATATCCCTTCTTACTTCAATTGAATAATCGGGTCTTATACCGAGTATATTATTATCAAAGGCAGCATGGTGAATTTTACAGAGAGATAGGCCATTAGTTACAACTGGTTCACCATCTGGGTCAGAATCTGGGATTATATGCGCCGCATCTAATAATTCACGATGTTGTAATCTGCATAAAGTACACCTGCAATCATACGCCTCAAGTACCCTTTCCCTGAAGGAGCTTTGATGAAGTCTCACTTTTATCTGTGATGTAATATAGCTTCTTCTTGAAATATCAAATACCGGATCAGCAACACTTAAATAATTGAATTCATTGACCTGCTTCAGATAGTTTATATCATCCGCAGAGACTGTAAAGGTTAGAGATTGAGGATCATCACCTGATATATAAACCGGCCATACTGCCAGATATCTCCCTTTTGCAACATTATGAAAATAAATCAGTGGTATCTGGTGTTGCATTAATTTACGCAAGCCTACATTATCACGGTGATAGATATCTGTTCCCCTATATTTATACATCAACAGGCCATCTTTAGAGAAACTATCCTTGTAAGGGCCATTAAGCATTGTTGTTATGGTTAATGGCAACTCCAATGCTCTCGGTTTCCAGATACCCTGGGCTCCCTGGAGTATTACCTGTTCACCATTATAATTAAATCCATCTTCAAGGAGTTTGCGAGGCAATACATCGCCGTGGATGGCTGTCTGTTCTTCGAGCCATTTGAATGCGGCAAGGCGGATGGAGGTGTCTGGGGTAGTCATATATTATATTAGTACTTCGAATAATCATTTTTATATTTTAGTTTTTTTTGTGCATTTCTTCTAACTTCAATCCAAGAACTTCTTTTTTTATATAACTGTTCATCCGAATAATCAACTGTTACTGAATGACAACTTACTTCCTTACCTTTTCCATCAGAAGAAGTACAATAGGAACCAAGAATAGTAATTGATTGATTGTTCTTCTTCCATACAGTATAAACATCATATTCAAAACCCTCTCCATTATCAGGGCCTTCGCCTTCACTCGGTGTTCCATATTTTTGTGTAAGAATATATTTTAAAAGATAGTATTGAGTATATAAAACACTAGTGGTTTGAAAACTTTCTCTGACCGATACACCGCACACTTCACCGGTCATACCTTCTGTTAATTCGATTGATATTGTTATTCCTGAATTATTGGTTAAAGCATAATATNNAGGTGCTACACTTTCAACATCGGGATTATCTTCGTAAGTATTTGGATTCAAATCTACATAAGTTATAGACCAATCTGAATAATTAGTTTTTATAATCTTCTGTAATTCCTCAAAAGACATCCCAGTTTTTATTTTATCGTATCCTATAGAATTTGATTGTTCCATTCCTATTACGGGCATTGAAATCAATAACAATAGAAACACAATTTG
>DINC01000216.1:2330-2937 GCA_002425885.1 Spirochaetia bacterium UBA5550
TTTTTTTCATTTTCATTCTCCAGTAATTGTTTTACTTCGCATTACCTAAAACTATCGGATATATTTCCGTTTGAAAATATCTATTAAGTTCATCCATCATTTGAGGCATCACCCCCAACATAGTATCATCTTTAACAATAGATACACCAAAATTTTGCATTTTAGAAAAAGACCACTTCAACTTTAATGTATAGTCAGTTTCGAAGAAACCACCCTTAAAAGAACAATTATAATACACGGTTATAACATCACCACANNTTGCTTGTAACATCATAAGAATCTAATTTAGGTTTAATGCCAAACGGATGAGTAAGATTTATAATTGAAGTTGCTATTTCATTTTTTGATTTTTCAGTGGTGATTCTAACAGCAGAACGAGCACTTTCACTCCAAGGAATAAGACCCACTGATGCCAATACTTGATTTAATTGATCCCGGTCATTCTGTGACATAGAAAGGTAATGTTGAATTCCGATAACCAGGAGAAATAAACAAACAAGAAACAATATTACCCAATTAGTTTTAGGCTCCGCCTTTGTCTCTATCTGTACAGGCTGTTCAGCTTTTATTGTTTTTTCTGTTTCGATAGTCTTGTTTGTTTTTACTG
>DINC01000352.1:0-2548 GCA_002425885.1 Spirochaetia bacterium UBA5550
AATAACAAACAAAAAATTCAATTAAGGGAGTATGGTAATGAAGATAGTTGTCTGTCTGAAACAGGTTCCGGATATGGAATCTAAGTTTAAGATTGTTGATGACAAAAAAGTTGACGAATCACAAGTCGCTTTTAAAATCAACGACTTCGATAACTATGCTGTTGAAGCAGCCCTCCAGTTAAAAGAGAAGCTCGGCGGCGAAGTAGTTATAGTATCAGCTGGTCCTGACAGAGCTGCCAAGGATATAAGGCAGGCTTATGCAATGGGAGCTGATTGGGGAATCCACATTACTGACGCAGCAATTTATGATGCTGACGGATTTGTTATTGCAAGCGCACTTGCAAAAGCAATAGAACAGATTGGCGGAGTTGACCTCGTACTTACAGGTGTTCAGTCAGAAGACCTTCAGGCAGCGGTTACAGGTGTAATGGTTGCTGATCTTCTCGGAATTCCTCACTGCACAAACGTTGTTAAAATTGACACAGCTGACGGAAAAGCTTTTACTCTTAACAGAGAGCTCGAAGGCGGACTTAACGAAGTACTTGAACTCGCAGGACCTGCAATGCTTTCAATTCAGTCAGGTATAAACGAGCCAAGGTATCCGACTCTTCCAGGTATCATGAAAGCGAAGAAGAAAGAACTTAAAACACAATCAGGCGCAGACCTCGGTGTATCAGCTTCTTCAAGAACTGCGTTTATCAAGATGTTTATTCCTGTATCTGACTCTATGGCAGAGATAATTCAGGGTGCACCTGCTGAAGCAGCTGCTAAACTTGTTGATAAACTCAAAAATGAAGCGAAAGTGATATAGGGTAGGAGGATCTGAAAATGGCTAAATTACTTATTATCGCAGAACACAGAGATGGTAAATTAAGTACCGCTACACTCGAACTCTGCAGAGTGGCTAAAGAAGTTGCACCTGCTCTTGGTCTTGAGCCGGCAGCTGCAGTTTTCGCAAAAGATGACGCTATTGCGAAAGAAGTTGCAAATTATATTCCTGAAGTATTCGTAGTTGCTGATGCTGCTGTTGCTGCATATACAGCTGACGGTTATACTCAGGCTATAAAAGCTGTTGTAGACGCTAAAGACGTTAAAGGTGTTCTTATTCCTCATACATATGACGGTGTTGACTATGCTGCTAAAGCTGCTATGGCTATTGGCGCCGGTATAGTTTCTAACGTAAACAAAATTGTTGCTGAAGGCGGCAAGCTTGTTTGTACAAGAGGTATATACAACGGTAAACTCCAGGAGACAAAATCTGTAACAACAGATAAATTTGTTATCTCTATTGAAAAAGGCGCTTATGACCCGGCAGAAGCAGGATCAGCTGGAAGCGTATCTGCAGTATCTGCATCTTTTGGTGCAATCAGAACTAAAGTTAAAGAAGTTATTGCTACATCTACTGGCGGAGTTGATATTACTCAGGCGAAAGTTATTGTATCCGGCGGTCGTGGTCTTAAAGACGCTGATAAATACAAAGATGTTGTTATTCCTCTTGCACAGAAACTCGGTGGAGAATATGCAGGTTCACGTCCTGTTATCGACTCCGGTTGGACAGAAGCATCAAGACAGGTTGGACAGTCAGGTAAAACTGTAACTCCGGACCTCTATCTTGCACTCGGTATCTCAGGCGCAGTACAGCACGTTGCCGGAATGAAAGGTTCTAAATGCATCGTTGCAGTAAACAAAGACCCGGAAGCACCTATTTTCAACATAGCTACATACGGAATAGTTGCAGACCTCTTTGAAGTTGTTCCTGGAATCATGTCCAGTCTGTAATCTGCAGTTAAATATGATTAATCAGATAGCTGCCTCTTTCGGGGCAGCTATTTTTATCTACGCTTTTTCCGCATTCCACATAACAGTTATTATCCGAAATATAAATCACACCTCACTTTAACNNAAATCAGATTAACTGTTTTATAATAAAGTAAACTGAATATTCAATTAGCAGGTTCACAAACAAAAACGTATAGGGGGAATATTTATGACTGATGCAACAGTTCAGGCTTTAAATGGTTTGAGAGATCTTTCAACGCTTAAATGGTATGTGATTCCGCTCCTCGCAATTGTAATGTATATTTATACAAAAGAAATTAAAGACGCAAAAAAAACTGGGAACTGGAATGCGGTATTTTCCGGACTTGCAGTCTTCGGTTCAGACTTTTTCAATGAGACATGGAATGGATGGGTAATGGTTCTTTCAGGCCGATCTGCATTCTGGACTGCACCTGGCGATACGGCACTTCGCACACTTGTAGGATGGAATATCGAAATTATGTTTATGTTTTCCATTGCAGGAATAATTTTTTATCATACATTATCAGAAGATAAAAAGATTAAAATATTAGGCCTTCCAGAAAAATGGTTTATGGCAATACTGTTTTCAGTATTCTGTGTTTTTGTTGAATGCCTTCTTAATAAAGGGGGCCACCTGGTATGGGAATACTCTTTCTGGTACAGATCCTTTGCCGGAGTATGGCTTATCCTTCTTGTAGGATATTTCTGGTTTTTCTGTTCCTCCATTTTTGTTATATCCCTTAAGATC
>DINC01000352.1:2573-4638 GCA_002425885.1 Spirochaetia bacterium UBA5550
GTGATATTATATTTAATTCCGGTCTTAATGAATATAATCGGATTCGGAATTTTCGGATGGACGTATTGATTTTTTTCAAACAGAATTGACATATAATCAGGCATAAACACAATTGTTTCAGTTCTCAGGGCGGGGTGAAAATCCCCACCGGCGGTGATTCCCTTTATAGGGAAAGCCCGCGAGCGCCTGTTAATACAGGGTCAGCAGATCCGGTTAAAATCCGGAGCCGACGGTTAAAGTCCGGATGAGAGAGAGCGAAGCATTCTTATGCGCAGAGACTGCCTATACCTGTTTTCTCTGCATATAAATCATCGTTTCATACTACTCTCAGACCTTTACCCTGATGAAAATTATTATTTTTATCAAGGAGTCTGTCATGAATTACAATCAATTATTATCATCAGAATTATCTGATGAAAGAATCAAAACTGCAATCACATCTCTTAGCAATGGCGGAGGTGTTCTCCTCGTGGATGATGAGAACCGTGAAAATGAAGGTGATCTGATATTCCCGGCGCAAACAATTACTGAATTACAAATGGCAATGCTGATACGAGAGTGTAGCGGAATTGTTTGTCTATGCCTCACAGAAGAAAGAACTGAATATCTCGCTCTTCCAATGATGGTTAATAACAATTCCAGCAGATTTCAGACAGCTTTCACTGTTTCAATAGAAGCCAGTGAAGGAGTTACAACTGGTGTTTCTGCACATGACAGGGTTAAAACTATACGTACAGCTATTGATGATAGTTGCAAACCTGAAGATCTGCACAAACCCGGCCATGTCTTCCCTCTGAGAGGAAGAAAAGATGGTGTATTTGAAAGGAGAGGCCATACTGAAGGGACTATTGATCTGATGAGAATTGCAGGACTTAAACCAGCGGGAGTCTTGTGTGAACTGACAAACCCGGATGGTACAATGTCAAAACTTCCGGAGATTATCGAATTCGGAAGAAAAAAGGGATTTCCTGTAATCACTATTGATGATATCGTTGAATACAGGAAGAGGAACAATTGCTGAAAAGATTACCATATACAATCCCCGGTAATTTAGTTTTGCCGGGGACTGTCATAAAATAGAATTGAATGATTGTTTAATAAATTGACACCGCTTCCAAAAATTCTATCAACCTCATCAGCATAATGTTTTATGCTGAGAGTTTTTCTTATCTTCTTTTCTATTTTTCTTCCGTTATCAAAACTTTGTGAAAGATAACTCCATACACCATGCATCTTATCCAGGACATGGGCTGGTGACTGGAGTCNNTGAATAATGTATCAACAAAATGTTTAATCCGTTTTATCTTTTCGCCGTTATCATTAGTTTTCATGGCGTGAATCTCTTCAGCAAGAAACGGATTTAATAATAAGCCACGGCCTATCATCCATCCGTGAAGATCCCCGGTTTTCTCATGAAGATAATCTATATCTGTAAAGTGAGTAATATCGCCATTGTAAACAACTTTGTGAACTGATTGCTTCAAAGCATCGATAAAAACACTTATATTGATATTACCTTCATACATCTGAACGGCGGTACGCGGGTGTATAATTATTTTTTTCAGAGGATAATTATTCAGTATTTCAATAACCGGAAATATTTCACTTGAATCATCTAAACCGAGTCTCATTTTAATTGAGAGCGGCGGCAGTGATGCACAGCATATTGTATCAAGAAATTTTTTGATTAAATCCGGAGATTTCAGTAAAGCTGCTCCTTCTCCTCTATCAATAACTTTTTTAAATGGGCACCCCAGGTTCCAGTTTATCTCATCGGAGCCGTTGTCAGTTAACTTTTGAGCAAGACTGATAAATTGTTCTTCTGACTTCGCAAGAATCTGAGGTATCGTTTTGAATTTATCATCAGCTGAAGGGATAAGATCTTTAAGCTTTTTATCAGTATCAGAAGCAGTTATAAATGGTGCTACGGCAGCATCAATACCGCTGAAAGATGAAGCGTAGACTTTTCTGAAAGTTCTGTCTGTAATCCCTTTTACCGGCGCTAAATATAATTTTTTATTCATTTTAAAAGTCATCTTTTATTCAGGATATAGCGTCATTCAAT